>AQTU01000001.1:0-133298 GCA_000385835.1 Streptococcus mitis 13/39
TCCAAGAAACTTGAAAGCGAAGTAAGTCCTGTGGACTTTTTCAGCCTGAGCCAAGAAACTCGAAAGCGAAGTAAGTCCGGTTGGCTTTTTCAATGTGAACCTTGTCTTCACACTCCCAAAGAGGTATTAGTGTCGTGTCTCAATCTTATATCAATGTTATCGGTGCTGGTTTGGCAGGTTCTGAAGCAGCCTACCAAATTGCAGAGCGTGGTATTCCAGTTAAACTTTATGAAATGCGTGGTGTCAAGTCAACACCTCAACACAAAACAGACAATTTTGCAGAGTTGGTTTGTTCCAATTCTCTTCGTGGGGATGCTTTGACAAATGCAGTGGGTCTCCTCAAGGAAGAAATGCGTCGCTTGGGTTCAGTTATTTTGAAATCTGCTGAGGCTACACGTGTTCCCGCTGGAGGAGCTCTTGCGGTGGACCGTGATGGTTTCTCCCAAATGGTGACCGAAAAAGTGGCCAACCACCCCTTGATTGAAGTAGTGCGTGATGAAATTACAGAATTGCCGACAGATGTTATCACAGTTGTGGCGACTGGTCCTTTGACAAGTGATGCCTTGGCTGAAAAGATTCATGCCCTTAATGATGGCGATGGTTTCTATTTCTACGATGCGGCAGCCCCTATTATTGACGTTAGCACTATCGATATGAGCAAGGTCTATCTCAAGTCTCGTTATGATAAGGGAGAAGCCGCTTATCTCAACGCTCCCATGACCAAGCAAGAGTTTATGGATTTCCATGAAGCCTTGGTTAATGCGGAAGAAGCACCGCTCAATTCTTTTGAAAAAGAAAAGTACTTTGAAGGCTGCATGCCTATCGAAGTCATGGCTAAACGTGGTATTAAAACCATGCTTTATGGTCCTATGAAACCAGTGGGTCTTGAGTATCCAGATGACTACACAGGACCTCGTGATGGAGAATTCAAAACACCTTATGCGGTTGTTCAGCTGCGTCAGGACAATGCGGCTGGCAGTCTCTACAATATTGTTGGTTTCCAGACCCACCTCAAATGGGGAGAACAAAAGCGTGTCTTCCAAATGATTCCAGGTCTTGAAAATGCTGAATTTGTTCGTTATGGTGTTATGCACCGCAATTCTTACATGGATTCACCAAATCTTCTTGAACAGACTTACCGTTCTAAGAAACAACCAAATCTCTTCTTTGCTGGTCAGATGACGGGTGTGGAAGGCTATGTAGAGTCAGCAGCGTCAGGATTAGTTGCGGGAATTAACGCGGCTCGTCTTTTCAAGGGAGAAAGCGAGGCTATTTTCCCAGAGACAACAGCGATTGGAAGTCTAGCTCATTACATCACCCATGCCGACAGCAAACATTTCCAACCAATGAATGTCAATTTTGGAATCATCAAGGAGTTGGAAGGCGAGCGTATTCGTGATAAGAAGGCTCGTTATGAAAAAATTGCAGAGCGTGCTCTTAGCGACTTAGAGGAATTTTTAACAGTCTAATTTTTTTCAAAGAATTGCTCATGATACTATAAAAATCTTAGAAATTGTGATAAAATAGGTAGGATAAAAGAAGGAGAGTGAAAATGGCGAATCCCAAGTATAAACGTATTTTAATCAAGTTATCAGGTGAAGCCCTTGCCGGTGAACGTGGCGTAGGGATTGATATCCAAACAGTTCAAACAATCGCAAAAGAGATTCAAGAAGTTCATAGCTTAGGTATCGAAATTGCCCTTGTTATTGGTGGAGGAAATCTCTGGCGTGGTGAACCTGCTGCAGAAGCAGGAATGGACCGCGTTCAGGCAGATTACACAGGAATGCTTGGGACTGTTATGAATGCTCTTGTGATGGCAGATTCATTGCAACAAGTTGGAGTTGATACACGTGTGCAAACAGCTATTGCCATGCAACAAGTGGCAGAGCCTTACGTACGTGGACGTGCCCTTCGTCACCTTGAAAAAGGCCGTATCGTTATCTTTGGTGCAGGAATTGGTTCACCATACTTCTCAACAGATACAACAGCGGCCCTTCGTGCAGCTGAAATCGAAGCGGATGCTATCCTTATGGCTAAAAATGGCGTAGATGGTGTTTACAATGCCGATCCTAAGAAGGACAAGACAGCTGTTAAGTTTGAAGAGCTAACCCACCGTGATGTTATTAACAAAGGTCTTCGTATCATGGACTCAACAGCTTCAACCCTCTCAATGGACAACGACATTGACCTGGTTGTCTTTAACATGAACCAACCAGGCAACATCAAACGTGTCGTATTTGGTGAAAATATCGGAACAACAGTTTCAAATAATATCTAAGAAAAGGAATAAGAAAGATTATGGCTAACGCAATTATTGAAAAAGCTAAAGAGAGAATGACCCAGTCTCACCAATCACTTGCTCGTGAATTTGGTGGTATCCGTGCAGGCCGTGCCAATGCAAGTTTACTTGACCGTGTACATGTAGAATACTATGGAGTAGAAACTCCTCTTAACCAAATCGCTTCAATTACGATTCCAGAAGCGCGTGTTTTGTTGGTAACACCATTTGACAAGTCTTCATTGAAAGACATCGAACGTGCCTTGAACGCTTCTGATCTTGGTATCACACCAGCTAACGACGGTTCTGTTATTCGTTTGGTTATCCCTGCTCTTACAGAAGAAACTCGTCGTGACCTTGCTAAAGAAGTGAAGAAGGTCGGAGAAAATGCTAAAGTGGCTGTCCGCAATATCCGTCGCGATGCTATGGACGAAGCTAAGAAACAAGAAAAAGCAAAAGAAATCACTGAAGACGAATTGAAGACTCTTGAAAAAGACATTCAAAAAGTAACAGACGATGCTGTCAAACACATCGACGACATGACTGCCAACAAAGAAAAAGAACTTTTGGAAGTCTAAAAATAAACAGAAAAACTCAGTTGGCATTGCTGGCTGAGTTTTATTCGAAAGAAGGAAATATGAATACAAATCTTGCAAGTTTTATCGTTGGACTGATCATCGATGAAAACGACCGTTTTTACTTTGTGCAAAAGGATGGTCAAACCTATGCTCTTGCTAAGGAAGAAGGTCAACATACAGTAGGGGATACGGTCAAAGGTTTTGCCTACACGGATATGAAGCAAAAACTCCGCCTGACAACCATAGAAGTGACTGCCACTCAGGACCAATTTGGTTGGGGAACTGTAACGGAAGTTCGTAAGGACTTGGGTGTCTTTGTGAATACAGGCCTGCCCGATAAGGAAATCGTAGTATCACTAGATATTCTCCCTGAGCTTAAGGAACTCTGGCCTAAGAAGGGCGACCAACTTTACATCCGTCTTGAAGTGGACAAGAAAGACCGTATCTGGGGACTCTTGGCCTATCAAGAAGACTTTCAACGTCTGGCTCGTCCTGCCTACAACAACATGCAGAACCAAAACTGGCCAGCCATTGTGTACCGCCTCAAGCTATCAGGAACTTTTGTTTACCTGCCAGAAAATAACATGCTTGGCTTTATCCATCCTAGCGAGCGCTATGCAGAACCACGTTTGGGGCAAGTCTTAGATGCGCGTGTCATTGGTTTCCGTGAAGTGGACCGTACCTTGAACCTTTCTCTCAAACCACGTTCCTTTGAGATGTTGGAAAATGATGCTCAGATGATTTTGACTTACTTGGAAAGCAATGGCGGTTTCATGACCTTAAACGATAAGTCATCCCCTGAGACATCAAGGCAACCTTTGGCATTTCTAAAGGTCAGTTTAAGAAAGCACTCGGCGGCTTGATGAAGGCTGGTAAAATCAAGCAAGATCAGTTTGGTACAGAGTTGATTTAGGGTGGTTTATGAGAAAATCATTTTACACTTGGCTCATGACCGAGCGCAATCCTAAAAGTAACAGCCCTAAAGCCATTTTGGCAGATCTCGCTTTTGAAGAGTCAGCCTTTCCAAAACACACAGATGATTTTGATGAGGTGAGTCGCTTTTTGGAAGAACATGCCAGTTTCTCTTTTAACCTAGGGGACTTTGACGCTATCTGGCAAGAATACTTAGAACACTAGCATGATTCATTGGGTTTGGGCTAGTAATTTCTCCGCCCCTTTGCTATAATAAAAAGAAATAAAAGGATTAGAGAGGTTCTTTATTTGAAGGAACATTCAATAGACATTCAACTGAGTCATCCAGATGACCTGTTTCATCTTTTTGGTTCCAATGAACGCCATCTTCGTTTGATGGAAGAAGAGCTTGATGTTGTGATTCATGCTCGTACGGAGATTGTCCAAGTTTTGGGAGAAGAGTCTGCTTGCGAGGAAGCCCGTCAAGTTATTCAAGCTCTCATGGTCTTGGTGAATCGTGGGATGACCGTTGGCACGCCAGATGTGGTGACTGCGATTAGCATGGTCAAAAACGATGAAATCGACAAGTTTGTCGCCCTTTACGAAGAAGAAATCATCAAGGACAATACAGGTAAGCCTATCCGTGTCAAAACACTGGGTCAAAAGCTTTATGTGGATAGTGTCAAACAGCATGATGTGACCTTTGGAATTGGGCCAGCAGGGACAGGGAAGACATTTCTTGCAGTGACCTTGGCAGTGACTGCTCTTAAACGTGGGCAAGTCAAACGAATTATCCTGACACGTCCAGCGGTGGAAGCAGGAGAGAGTTAGGTTTTCTTCCGGGTGATCTTAAGGAGAAGGTAGATCCTTACCTTAGACCTGTTTATGATGCCTTGTATCAGATTTTGGGAAAAGACCAAACGACTCGTCTCATGGAGCGTGAAATTATCGAGATTGCTCCCCTTGCCTATATGCGTGGACGGACCTTGGATGATGCCTTTGTCATTCTTGATGAGGCGCAAAATACGACCATCATGCAGATGAAGATGTTTTTGACTCGTTTAGGTTTTAATTCTAAGATGATTGTCAATGGAGATATCAGTCAGATTGACCTGCCACGTAATGTCAAGTCCGGTTTGATTGATGCCCAAGAAAAGCTCAAGAACATTCACCAGATTGACTTTGTTCATTTTTCAGCTAAGGATGTGGTTCGCCATCCTGTTGTCGCTCAGATTATCCGAGCTTATGAACCAGCTCCGATTAAAAATGAAGAGCGTGAAGAAGTCCAAGAAGAAACAGAATAGCAAAAAAGAGCAGTTCAGGTGGAATTGCTCTTTCTTTTATCTGATAATTAGATTTTTAGACTAGTTCATCAATTGGAGTATGTTTTTTATCGAGACCTTGGGCTACTGGAAGACTGGTTAAGTAACCTTGATAAGTGGTCACACCTTGACGCAAGCTCTCATCTTCAGCAATTGATTGTACAAAACCTTTTTCAGCCAAAGCTTCAATATAAGGAAGAGTGACATTGGTTAGGGCAATGGTAGAAGTACGGGCAACTGCACCAGGGATGTTGGCAACGGCATAGTGGAGCACACCGTATTTTTCATAGACAGGCTCATCGTGCGTTGTCACACGGTCAGCTGTCTCGATAACACCACCTTGGTCAACAGCAACGTCCACAATGACAGAGCCTGGACGCATTTGCTTGACCATCTCATCTGTGACCAGTTTTGGTGCTTTGGCACCTGGAATGAGAACCGCCCCAATAACAACATCCGCATCTCTCACACTGGCTTCGATGTTGAATGAATTTGACATGAGAGTTTGAATTTGGTGGCCAAAGACCTCCTCTAAAACGGAGAGACGTTTAGCACTGATATCAAGGATGGTCACTTGAGCACCAAGACCAAGCGCAATTCGAGCAGCATGGGTCCCTACGACACCACCACCGATGATAGTTACTTTCCCTTTAGGTACACCCGGTACACCGCCCAGTAGGACACCAGAACCTCCTGCTTGTTTGGTTAGGAAGTGAGCTCCGATTTGGACTGCCATACGGCCTGCAACCTCACTCATAGGTACGAGGAGTGGTAACTGACCTTGTGAATCACGAACAGTTTCGTAGGCAATCCCAGTTGTTTTTGCTGCTAGCATAGCATCTGCTAATTCAGGCGCTGCGGCCATGTGTAAGTAGGTAAAGAGAAGCAGGTCGTCACGCAAGTACCCATATTCAGAAGCTAATGGTTCTTTTACTTTCACGACTAACTCTGCAGTCCAAGCTTCACCAGCAGTAGCGACAATCTCAGCTCCTTGCTTTTGATAGTCAGCATCAGTAAAGCCAGAACCGAGACCAGCATTTGTTTCGATTAGGACGCGATGACCACGACCGACTAAGCTGTGGACACCAGCAGGTGTGAGGGCAACACGGTTTTCATTATTCTTAATTTCTTTTGGAATTCCGATTAACATAGAGAAAAACTCCCTTTCTATTGACGGGTTGTAAATGATTTATCACAATTATCTATAAAATAAGGTGATGATTTTATTCTATATGAAACCGCTTTAAAAAGCAAGAAAAACTTGTTGTAACTTCTTTTTTATGCTAGACTGATAGAAAATACTTTTGAATGGTAGAAACGTATGGAATCAATCTTTTTAAAACTAGCTCAGTATCCAATAGTGGAGACTGAGCGTTTATTGCTCCGACCTGTAACCTTGGACGATGCAGAAGCTATGTTTGAGTATGCATCAGATAAGAAAAATAGGAGATTCTCTTGGACGAAAATAAAATTATAAAGTTAAAAGACGTTGAATTTGTAGGAATTGGCAATTTTGAAGGGGGAACAGTTTTTTTTGATAAGAAAACAGGCAAGATGTTCTTAGGTCATTCTAAAACAAAGTTTAAAGTGTCTCCTGTCGCTTTCTCAGCAGGAGCAACACTTATACTTTATGTGATTGTAAGAGAAATAAGTAAAATTCAGGTGTTCAGTGGTTTTTGGCCCTTGATTTTTGGTTTATTTCTAATGTTCATTGTCTCAAAACTTCTCTACAGACCAGCTTTGAATGAAGAATTAATTATTAGAGTTTTTGTGCTTTCAAATACTGATATGATGACTTTTCTTCAAAGCGAGAAGAAAAATATAGTGAAGAGTCATCTCATCATACTACTGGGATTTCTTTTTCCAGTGATTTTTTCAATAATTTATTTATGGCTATCTAGTGTTATGTTCTTATTTTTAGCCATTTTATTTTTTATGTTCCCCCTATTGTTATTAAACACGAAACCAATACAAAGATATAAAGTGGTTCATATGTTAGACAAAAAATATTCCACTAAGGAAAAGGATTCATGAAAAAATATTTAAAAAATATGGTTCCGATAGGAGCAATTGATAAAAATCCAGTTTATTTTGATAAAAAAGATTCTAGTTTATACATAGTAAGAAAAAAGACTTCTTTTTTTGAAACTGCTGGCAGTAGCATGGTCATGATTATTTATGTCATAATCGGAAAAGTCAATTCCAAATACTATTCAACCATTCTGGGAAGATATCAATTTCTAATGATTGGCATCCTGATTTCCTTTATAATAGCCTTTGTTGTTTGTTATGCGACCTTCCATCGTGAGAGAGAAGTGGAAAAACTTATAAATGAGAAAGATAATTATGAAAAGTAACACTAAAAATTTCATTGCCCTAGGTATATATCAGGGAAAATCTGTCTACTATAACAATGAAAATCATCAACTGTTATATTCAACAAAGGATAAAACCAATGGAGCAACTGCTCTTACTGGTTACAGTTCAATTGCTCTTGTTTTATATAGTGTTTTAAGAAGTATAAGTAAAAATGGTAAAGTACCAACAGATTTTCGGTTGCTGTCTTTGGTCCTTGCTTATATTATCATTAGTATTGGTAGCAGTCTATTCCTTTATTATGTTTTAAATCGTGTCATTGAGTTAGAAGAATTTCAAATTGATTTAAGAAATTATCAAAACTTTTTAAAGCAAGAAAAAAGGAATATTTTAATATTATATATAACGATGCTCTGTTTTTTGATTATAGGAATAGTGACTGGACTTATTTTCATAAGTTTAGGTAATTATATTAGTCTTGTATTAACTTTATCATCATATTTTATTGTATACACTATTTTAAATACCAAATTGATTAAACGTGGCATGATATTGAGAAAGTTATACAAAGAATTAGAAAATAAAGATATTTAATTGAAAGATCGAGTTCTATAGATTTTTTAATTTATTGAAAAATTAGAATAAGCTGATTAAGCTGTGATTTTTAATTAAACGGACTTAGAGTTAGGTCAATTTAGGAGGTTAATGTGAAAGAAAAAACAGTTAGAGAAGTTGAAGAATTAAATAAAGCTTATTTTAAAAGTTTAGCGAACACTCGCGCATCAGCAAGTATGATGTTGATTTCATTTACAGGAGCAGTCATCTTTGGAGTAGAGCTATACCTAATTGATTTTGGTCTGCAAAAGTCATCGAACATATTTTTTAATTTTATTTTATTATATTCGGTCTATCTTATAGTGGCAACTGTGATTCCACTAGGGATGAGTTTTATTTATCGTAAACAAATTTTATCAACTATTTTATTACTATTATCGTATGTAGGAATTTTCTTATCGTTAATGCTAACGTGTTATATTTTGTTTACAGTTAATAATAATGGTTTTCAAGAGTTAAATGAATCGTCAATACCAGTCATTTTGTTTTTAGTATTCTCTACAGTTTGTGGCTTTATTTATCAATATTTTTGGTTGATGCGACAACTGAAAAACGGTTTTTCTGCAAGTCGAACGGTGAGAAATTACTTTTCCAAATCCAGTGCCTACAGTCAAGAATCTATTCTCATTATTTTTATGTTAGTATTGTTAACTAGTGCTTTTTTAGGGAAGTTTGCTATGGTTTTAGGTATTACAAGTACACTACTTTACTGTTATGCTTTCCCCCAATTGATTATTGAAGTAGCCTATCTTTTATATCTTAAAACTCAAAGCAAGGAATATTGGGAAACAGAACCGGACGGAGAGGTCAGTTTTAGAAATTTATTCAGAAATTTATTTAAAGAATTTAGTCTGAAGAAAGCTAAAATTCGCATTCCTCTTGAAATATTTTTACTTCTTCTTATTATTTACATTGATGGGGGAAATGCCTACATCAATGTATTCATTAATCAAACACGTTGGCTGCTTTGGCTTATTAGAATATTTATAATCTCAATAGGACTAGATATTTTGGGAAGTTTTATTCTTTATGTCATAAAAAAAGTAAATACTAGATTCAAAAAAGGAAAGAAAAAATGATGAATCTTCATTGTCAGTAGGACTCTGAATTATGTAATTATTGATTTTAAGAAACATTTAGAAATGCTTCCAAAGACCAGAAAACTCTCTGCTCTAGAATCAGTTATCTGGTATTCTTTGTTCGCGCTTCTTGTTGTAACTTCTTTTTTATTCTAGACTGGTAGAAAATATTTTTAAATGGAGGAGAAGTATGGAATCAATCTTTTTAAAACTAGCTCAGTATTCCATAGTCGAGACTGGGCGTTTATTGCTTAGACCTGTAACTTTGGATGATGGGGAAGAAATGTTTGCCTATGCCTCGGACAGAGAAAATACGCGCTACACTTTTCCAACCAATCAAAGCTTGGAAGAAACTCAAAATAATATTGCTCAGTTCTACTTGGCCAATCCCTTGGGACGCTGGGGAATAGAACTAAAAAGCAATGGTCAGTTTATTGGAACCATTGACTTGCACAAGATTGATCCTGTTATTAAGAAGGCAGCTATTGGCTACATTATCAATAAAAAGTATTGGAATCAAGGATTTACGACAGAAGCCAATCGTGCCGTAATTAAGCTAGCTTTTGAGAAGATAGGGATGAACAAGTTAGTTGCTTTATACGATAAGGATAATCCCGCATCTGGCAAGGTCATGGAGAAATCAGGCATGCGTTTTTCCCATGCAGAACCATATGCTTGTATGGACCAGCATGAAGAAGGCCGAATTGTTACAAGAGTTCATTATGTCTTGACCAAGGAAGACTATTTTGCAAATAAATAAGCAGTTGAGAAGAAATTTTCAACTGTTTTTTCATCCTCTTACGAATAATCTAAGAGAGGAGAAAATATGGAAGCAATTATCGAGAAAATAAAAGAGTATAAAATCATTGTCATCTGTACTGGTCTGGGCTTGCTTATAGGCGGATTTTTCCTGCTAAAGCCAGCTCCACACACACCTGTCAAAGAAACGAATTTGCAGGCAGAAGTTACAGCTGTTTCCAAGGATTCATCGACCGAAAAGGAAGTGAAGGAAGAACCCTTTGAACAAGACCTAATCACAGTAGATGTGAAGGGGGCTGTTAAATCGCCTGGAATTTATGATTTGCCTGTAGGTAGTCGGGTCAATGACGCTGTTCAAAAGGCGGGTGGCTTGACAGAGCAAGCAGACAGCAAGTCACTCAATCTAGCTCAGAAAGTTAGTGATGAGGCTCTGGTTTACGTTCCAACTAAGGGTGAAGAAGCAGCTAGTCAGCAGACTGCTTCTGGGACGGCCTCTTCAACGAGCAAGGAAAAGAAAATCAATCTCAACAAGGCCAGTCTGGAAGAGCTCAAGCAGGTCAAGGGTCTGGGTGGTAAACGAGCTAAGGATATTATCGACCATCGTGAATCAAATGGCAAGTTCAAGTCGGTTGATGAACTCAAGAAGGTCTCTGGCATTGGTGCCAAGACCATAGAAAAGCTAAAAGACTATGTTACAGTGGATTAAGAATTTCTCTATTCCCCTAATTTACCTTAGTTTTCTGTTACTTTGCTTTACTACGCCATTTTTTCTGCATCCTATCTTGCTTTGTTGGGCTTTGTTTTTCTGCTAGTCTGTCTCTTTATCCAATTTCCTTGGAAATCTGCTGGAAAAGTTCTAGTAATTTGTGGAATCTTTGGATTTTGGTTTGTTTTTCAAAATTGGCAACAGAGTCAAGCAAGTCAAAATTTGGCGGATTCTGTTGAAAGGGTACGGATTTTGCCTGATACTATTAAGGTTAATGGTGACAGTCTATCCTTTCGTGGCAAGTCTGATGGACGCATTTTTCAAGTCTATTATAAACTCCAGTCCGAGGAGGAGAAAGAACAATTTCAAGCTTTAACAGCCCTTCATGATTTGGAACTTGAAGGAAAACTATCAGAGCCAGAAGGGCAGAGAAATTTTGGTGGCTTTGACTACCAGGCTTATCTGAAGACTCAGGGAGTTTTCCAGACTCTCAATATCAAAAAAATACAGTCCCTTAAACAGGTTAGCAGTTGGGATATAGGAGAAAATCTATCCAGTTTACGCCGAAAGGCTGTGGTTTGGATTAAGACGCACTTTCCAGACCCTATGCGTAACTATATGACGGGTCTCTTACTGGGACATCTGGATACAGACTTTGAGGAGATGAACGGGCTTTATTCTAGTTTAGGAATTATCCACCTATTTGCCTTATCAGGCATGCAGGTAGGTTTTTTCATGGATGGTTTTAAGAAACTTCTCTTACGATTGGGCTTGACTCAAGAAAAGTTGAAATGGCTGACTTATCCCTTTTCCATTATCTATGCAGGTATGACAGGATTTTCAGCTTCGGTCATTCGCAGTCTCTTGCAAAAGTTACTGGCTCAACATGGTGTTAAGGGCTTGGATAATTTTGCCTTGACTGTGCTTGTACTCTTTATTATCATGCCCAACTTTTTCCTGACTGCAGGAGGAGTTTTGTCATGTGCTTATGCTTTTATCTTGACAATGACTAGCAAAGAAGAGGAGGGGCTTAAGGCTATTGCCAGAGAAAGTCTGGTTATTTCTTTGGGAATATTACCCATTCTATCCTTTTATTTTGCGGAATTTCAACCTTGGTCCATCCTCTTGACCTTTGTCTTTTCCTTTCTTTTTGACTTGGTCTTCTTACCGCTCTTGTCTATCTTATTTGCCCTTTCCTTTCTTCATCCAGTCATTCAGCTGAATTTTATTTTTGAATGGTTGGAGGGAATGATTCGCTTTGTATCACAGGTGGCAAGTAGACCTCTGGTCTTTGGACAACCCAATGCATGGATTTTAATCTTATTGTTAATTTCCTTGGCTTTGGTCTATGATTTGAGGAAAAACATTAAAAGGCTAGCAGTGTTGAGCTTATTGATTACAGGTCTCTTTTTCTTGACCAAGCATCCACTGGAAAATGAAATCACCATGCTGGATGTTGGGCAAGGGGAAAGTATTTTCCTACGGGATGTAACTGGTAAAATCATTCTCATAGATGTCGGTGGCAAGGCAGAATCTAGCAAGAAAATCGAAAAATGGCAAGAAAAGGCGACGACCAGCAATGCCCAGCGAACCTTGATTCCTTATCTAAAAAGTAGAGGAGTAGCCAAGATTGACCAGCTAATTTTGACAAATACGGACAAGGAACATGTCGGAGATTTGTTAGAGGTGACCAAGGCTTTCCATGTAAGGGAGATTTTAGTATCAAAAGGCAGTCTGAAACAAAAGGAATTTGTTTCAGAACTACAGGCAACTCAAACCAAGGTGCGCAGTGTGACAGCAGGAGAGAACTTGCCAATTTTTGGAAGTCAGTTAGAAGTCCTATCTCCAAGGAAAATTGGAGACGGAGGTCATGAAGATACCCTGGTTTTGTATGGAAAACTCTTGGATAAAAACTTTCTTTTCACTGGAAATTTGGAGGAGAAAGGAGAGAGGGACTTGCTGAGGCAATATCCTGACCTAGAAGTGGATGTTTTGAAATCTAGTCAACATGGCTCTAAAAAATCATCAAGTTCAGCCTTTCTAGAACAGCTCAAACCAGAGTTTACTCTCATTTCAGTTGGAAAGAACAATCGAACGAAACTCCCCCATCAGGAAACCTTGACCCGACTGGAAGGTATCAATAGCAAAGTTTACCGAACTGACCAGCAAGGAGCTATACGCTTTAAAGGGTGGAAAAGTTGGAAAATAGAAACGGTTGGTTAATGAGCAGAAACTTTTCAAAAAAATAACTTTTTATCTTGACAAGAGCTAGAAAACTTGGTATCATATAAAAGTTGAGAAAAGCAGAAGTGAGAGCTTCTCGCCTTGTGACATTAAGTTGCCTGGCCCTACGGATGAAAAGTTTCTAAGAAACGCTATCATAACGTGCGGGCTTGTATATTTACGAGTCCGCTATTGTTTTTCTCTAATAAAACAAAAGAGGTGAAAACCATAGCAAAGCAAGACTTATTCATCAATGATGAGATTCGTGTACGTGAAGTTCGCTTGATTGGTCTTGAAGGAGAACAGCTAGGCATCAAGCCACTCAGTGAAGCGCAAGCTTTGGCTGATAACGCTAATGTTGACCTAGTATTGATTCAACCCCAAGCTAAACCGCCTGTTGCAAAAATTATGGACTACGGTAAGTTCAAATTTGAGTACCAGAAGAAGCAAAAAGAACAACGTAAAAAACAAAGTGTTGTTACTGTGAAAGAAGTTCGTCTAAGTCCAACTATTGACAAGGGTGACTTTGATACAAAACTTCGCAATGCACGCAAATTCCTTGAAAAAGGAAATAAAGTTAAGGTATCTATTCGCTTTAAGGGTCGTATGATTACCCATAAAGAGATTGGTGCAAAAGTTTTAGCCGAGTTTGCTGAAGCAACTCAAGATATTGCCATCATCGAACAACGTGCTAAAATGGATGGACGTCAAATGTTCATGCAATTGGCGCCAGCGACTGACAAAAAATAATTGTCAGAAAGTTAAATAAAGGAGAAAAAATCATGCCAAAACAAAAAACACACCGCGCATCAGCTAAACGTTTCAAACGTACAGGTTCTGGTGGACTTAAACGTTTCCGTGCTTACACTTCTCACCGTTTCCACGGAAAAACTAAGAAACAACGTCGTCATCTTCGTAAAGCATCTATGGTGCATTCAGGAGACTACAAACGTATCAAAGCAATGCTTACTCGCTTGAAATAATAGCTTGACTGTAAGTAAACAATTCTAGGAAATATTTGGAGGAAATAAAACATGGCACGTGTTAAAGGTGGCGTTGTATCACGCAAACGTCGTAAACGTATTCTTAAATTAGCAAAAGGTTACTATGGAGCTAAACACATCTTGTTCCGTACTGCAAAAGAACAAGTAATGAACTCTTACTACTATGCATACCGTGACCGTCGTCAGAAAAAACGTGACTTCCGCAAATTGTGGATCACTCGTATCAACGCGGCAGCTCGTATGAACGGACTTTCATACTCACAATTGATGCATGGTTTGAAATTGGCTGAGATCGAAGTTAACCGTAAAATGCTTGCTGACTTGGCTGTTAACGATGCAGCAGCTTTCACAGCTCTTGCAGATGCAGCTAAAGCAAAACTTGGTAAATAATCACTGATAAGACTGGAACAGGATTGTCCCAGTCTTTTTAAAAATAAAGGAGAAAAATATGGCTTCAAAAATGCTACATACTTGCTTGCGAGTAGAAAATCTTGAAAAATCAATCGCATTTTATCAAGATGCTTTTGGATTTAAAGAATTGCGTCGCAGAGATTTTCCAGACCATGCCTTCACGATTGTCTATCTAGGTCTTGAGGGTGATGACTATGAGTTGGAGTTGACTTATAACTACGATCATGGTCCTTATGTGGTTGGAGATGGATTTGCCCATATCGCCCTAAGTACACCTGATCTTGAGGCGCTTCATCAAGAGCATAGTGCCAAAGGTTATGAAGTGACTGAGCCAAATGGTCTACCAGGAACTGCACCAAACTATTACTTTGTCAAAGATCCTGATGGCTACAAGGTTGAAGTCATTCGTGAAAAATAATCTCGTGAAGTCAAGTGGAATGTTCGTTTTCTACTTGACTTTTTTTAGCTGAAAGAGTATACTAATAAAAATTTAACCTTTAAGGGGAGTCCAGAGAGACTCACAAGGTGTCAGATAAAAGAATAGTGCAATTTTCTAGAGGAGACTTTTTGAGTGTGCTCTCTTCTGTTGTACGATTTTAACTGAGGCCTTGCACTAGCAAGGTCTTTTCTTTGTCTGGTCCCCTTAAAATTTAAGGAGGAAAAGTCATGAATCCCACATGTAAGAAACGTTTGGGTGCAATTCGTTTGGAAACCATGAAGGTGGTTGCACAGGAGGAAATCGCGCCAGCAATCTTTGAATTAGTCCTAGAGGGGGAAATGGTTGAAGCCATGCGAGCAGGTCAATTTCTTCATCTGCGTGTGCCTGATGATGCCCATCTTTTGCGTCGTCCTATTTCAATTTCGTCTATTGATAAGGTTAAGAAGCAGTGTCGTCTCATTTATCGGATTGAGGGAGCTGGAACCGCTATTTTTTCAACCTTAAGTCAGGGAGACACTCTTGATGTGATGGGTCCTCAGGGAAATGGTTTTGACTTGTCTGACCTTGATGAGCAGAGCCAGGTTCTCCTTGTTGGTGGGGGGATTGGTGTTCCGCCCTTACTTGAGGTGGCCAAGGAATTGCATGCGCGTGGAGTAAAAGTAGTGACAGTCCTTGGTTTTGCTAATAAGGATGCTGTTATTTTAGAGACGGAATTAGCTCAATATGGTCAAGTCTTTGTAACGACAGATGATGGTTCTTATGGTATCAAGGGAAATGTTTCCGTTGTTATCAAGGATTTAGACAATCAATTTGATGCTGTTTACTCATGTGGGGCTCCAGGAATGATGAAGTATATCAATCAAACCTTTTATGACCATCCAAGAGCCTATCTATCTCTAGAATCTCGTATGGCTTGTGGGATGGGGGCTTGTTATGCCTGCGTCCTAAAAGTACCAGAAAGCGAGACGGTCAGCCAACGCGTCTGTGAAGATGGCCCTGTTTTCCGCACAGGAACAGTTGTATTATAAGGAGAAAATCATGACTACAAATAGTTTACAAGTTTCTCTACCAGGATTGAATTTGAAAAATCCGATTATTCCAGCATCAGGCTGTTTTGGTTTTGGACAAGAGTATGCCAAGTACTATGACTTAGACCTTTTAGGTTCTATTATGATCAAGGCGACAACACTTGAACCCCGTTTTGGCAATCCAACTCCTAGAGTAGCTGAGACCTGCTGGTATGCTCAATGCAATCGGCTTGCAAAATCCAGGTTTAGAAGCTGTTTTAGCTGAAAAACTGCCTTGGCTAGAAAGAGAGTATCCAAATCTTCCTATTATTGCCAATGTGGCTGGTTTTTCAAAACAAGAGTATGCGGCTGTTTCTCATGGGATTTCCAAGGCAACTAATGTAAAGGCTATCGAGCTCAATATTTCTTGCCCCAATGTGGACCACTGCAATCACGGACTTTTGATTGGTCAAGATCCAGATTTGGCTTATGATGTGGTGAAAGCAGCTGTGGAAGCCTCTGATGTGCCAGTTTATGTCAAATTAACCCCTAGTGTGACCGATATCGTTACTGTCGCAAAAGCTGCAGAAGATGCGGGAGCAAGTGGATTAACCATGATCAATACTCTAGTTGGAATGCGCTTTGACCTCAAAACCAGAAAACCAATCTTGGCCAATGGAACAGGTGGAATGTCTGGTCCAGCAGTCTTTCCAGTTGCCCTCAAGCTTATCCGCCAAGTTGCCCAATCAACAGACCTGCCTATCATTGGAATGGGAGGAGTGGATTCGGCTGAAGCTGCCCTAGAAATGTATCTGGCAGGAGCATCTGCTATTGGAGTTGGAACAGCCAACTTTACCAATCCTTATGCCTGCCCTGATATCATCGAAAATCTGCCAAAAGCCATGGACAAATACGGCATTAGCAGTCTGGAAGATTTACGCAAGGAAGTAAAAACCAGCCTTAGATAAGCTAGACCATCCTTATTGTTAATAAGAAATAGAATTTTCATCATTTTGTAATATTTTCTTCTTTTAACTATGTTAAAATAAAGTTAATTACGAATGATGTAGACGAATATCTACTTAGGGGAGTAAAATGAAGAGAACACTACTTGTAAGCACGGCAGTGCTTGCATTGGCAATTGTGCCCACAACATCAGTCTTTGCTGAAGATAGTAAAACAACGGACCAAAGTCAAACGACGAATAAGAGTCAATCTGTGGACAAAAATCAGTCTAAAGATAAAAATCAGACTCCAGCTTCAGAAGAGAAAAAAGTTGTTGAAAATACAAAGAATGAAGCTGAAAAGACGGAAAAAAAGAAAGAACCAGTTGTTGTAAAAGAAAATAATTCTAAAAAAGAGGCTATTCCAAATAAAGAAAAAGTTGAAGAAGCTCATAAGAATGGTTGGCAGAAAGAGCATGGGAAATGGCTTTTTTATGAGAATAATCAACCAATCAAAAATTGGAAAAAAATTGCGAGTGTCTGGTATTTCTTTGATCAAAATGGAATCATGGCTAGCAATACTATTATTAATGACTATGCTTTTCGTACTAGTGGAGCAATGGTAGAAAATTCCTGGGTGAAAATTGCTGATAAATGGTATTATGCTACAGATTCAGGAAAGATTGTTCGTAATAGATGGGAAAAAATTAGCAATGTTTGGTATTACTTCAAGCAAGATGGAGTTATGGCTAGCAATGTTCTAGTGAACGATTATCTTCTTAATAGTAGTGGAGCAATGGCTCAAAATGCTTGGGTGAAGATTGCTGATAAATGGTATTATGCTACAGATTCAGGAAAGATCCTTCGTAATAAATGGGAAAAGATTAAGGGCACATGGTACTATTTTAACAGTGATGGTGTGATGGCTAGTAATCAGTGGAAAGATGCTTACTATCTAAAAAATAGTGGAGCAATGGCTGAAAAAGAATGGATTTTTGATAAATCTTATAATAGCTGGTTTTACCTAAAATCAGGTGGTGCTTATGCTTCACGTGAATGGATTGGTGCTTATTACCTCAAATCTGGTGGTTATATGGCCAAGAATGAATGGATTTTTGATCCTAACTACAATGCATGGTACTACCTGAAAGAAGATGGAAGCTATGTTACTGGTAGTTTTAATATTAAAAATAAGGAGTATTTCTTCCAGAGTAATGGAAAGTGGATTCAAAGTCCAAAATATTTTAAGGTTAAACCAATCACAGCCTATATTTATAGCGAATCAGGAGATATTTTGAGCTATGTCAATCAGGGAAGTATTGTGACCTATGATGGCTCTAAAAGCAAGGGTAGTCGTCTAGCTGTTTCAATATCAGGCTTGTCCGGTTATATGAATCAAAGTGATTTGGCTTTAGTTGATGAAGGAAGTGAGTTTATTCCTCACTATACTACAGATGGAAGATTCCTATACCATGAACTTTCTCCATACACTAGTATACGGGTAGCTCCACATACTTCAGCTATGAAAATTGGTAAGAAGTATTATTCAAAGGATGGAGAACATTTCGATGGGTTTACTATCAAAAATCGTTTCCTTTTCAAGAATTTAACTGAACCAACCAACTATAGTGCGGATGAATTAAATAGAGTTTATTCGATGATGAATATCCGAAACAGCCGTCTTGCTGGTAAAGGAGCAATTTTTAAAGAAGCTGAAAAACGTTATGGTGTCAATGCTCTCTATTTAATGGCTCACAGTGCGCTAGAAAGTGCTTGGGGACGTAGCCAAATTGCTAATGATAAAAATAACTTCTTCGGTATAGCTGCTTACGATACCAGTCCCTATGATTCAGCTAAGAAATTTGATGATGTAGACAAAGGAATTCTTGGTGCGGCCAAGTGGATTCGTGAGAACTATATTGACCGTGGAAGAGATCATCTTGGAAATAAAGCGACAGGAATGAATGTACGCTATGCATCAGATCCGTACTGGGGTGAAAAAATAGCTAGTATCATGATGAATATTAACAGTCGACTTGGTGGAAAAGATTAAAAGATAAGCAACGATAACTGCCGAAAAGTGGTTGTCGTTTTTTTATTTAACTATTATGCTTTACAAACTAGTGTGAAAGTGGTATATTATAGATGAAGCTACTAGTAGGTATTACAAAATAGATTGGAAGGGAGAAGTGATGAAAGAAACTCAACTATTAAAAGGTGTTCTTGAAGGTTGTGTCTTGGATATGATTGGTCAAAAAGAGCGATATGGTTATGAGTTGGTTCAGACTCTACGAGAGGCTGGATTTGACACTATCGTTCCAGGAACTATTTATCCTTTGTTGCAAAAGTTAGAAAAAAATCAATGGATAAGAGGCGACATGCGTCCGTCGCCAGATGGTCCAGATCGGAAGTATTTTTCGTTAACGAAAGAAGGAGAAGAGCGTGTCTCGGTCTTTTGGCAACAATGGGACGATTTGAGTCAAAAAGTAGAAGGAATTAAGAATGGGGGTTAAACCATGAAGAAAATGAAGTATTATGAAGAAACAAGCGCTTTGTTGCATGAATTTTCTGAGGAGAATCAGCAGTATTTTGAGGAACTGTGGGATAGTTTTAATCTTGCTGGATTTCTCTATGATGAGGACTATCTCAGAGAGCAGATTTATTTGATGATGTTAGATTTCTCCGAAGCAGAACGAGATGGCATGAGTGCAGAGGAGTATCTAGGTAAGAATCCTAAAAAATTAATGAAAGAGATGCTTAAGGAAGCACCTCGCAGTTCTATCAAGGAGTCCCTTTTGACGCCAATTCTTGTCCTAGCGGTATTACGTTATTATCAACTACTAAGTGATTTTTCTAAAGGTCCTCTCTTAACAGTCAATTTGCTTACTTTTTTAGGGCAACTTCTTCTTTTTCTGATTGGATTTGGACTTGTGGCCACAATCTTACGTTGGGGGCTAGTCCAAGATTCTCCTAAGATGAAAATTGGCACTTATATTGTCGTTGGAATTCTTGTTCTGCTAGTCGTTCTAGGATATGGAGGAATGGGAAGTTTCATACAAGAAGGAGCCTTTTATCTTCCTGCTCCCTGGGATAGTTTATCTATCTTTACACTTTCTCTAGTCATCAGTATTTGGAATTGGAAAGAAGAGTTTTTTCGTCCCTTTAACAGTATGATTGTTGCCCATCTTATTGTAGGTTCTCTGCTCCGTTACTATGAGTGGATGGGAATTTCAAATGTTTTTCTTACAAAAGCTATTCCTTTAGCTGTCCTCTTTATTGGAATCTTTGTCTTGTTCCGTGGGTTTAAGAAGATAAAATGGAATGAAATATAGTCAAAAAAGCCGTTGAAAAGCGGTTTTTTGTTATAATTAATTGAAGAATGTAGAATCAAAGGAGAAAAATTTGATGAGATACATAACTCTTGGTCAAGATGACAAAGAATTATCAGAAATTGTTCTCGGAATGATGAGAATAGAAGATAAGTCTGTAAAAGAAGTTGAAGAGCTTGTAGAAACAGCACTTTCTGTTGGAATCAATGCTTTTGACTTGGCTGATATATATGGTCGTGGTCGTTGTGAAGAACTGTTAGGTCTTGTCCTAAAAAATCGTCCAGATTTAAGAGAAGAGATGTGGATTCAGTCAAAATGTGGAATTCGCATTGAAGAATTTACCTATTTTGATTTTTCTAAGGACTATATTATAAAATCAGTTGACGGAATTTTGCAAAGATTGAAGATTGATCATCTAGATAGCTTGCTCCTTCATCGACCAGATGCTTTGATGGAATCTGACCAAGTAGCAGAAGCCTTTGATCTCCTTTATAAACAAGGTAAGGTCCGAGATTTTGGAGTTTCTAATCAAAATCCTATGATGATGGAGTTGCTTAAAAAAGATGTCAAGCAGCCGTTAGCTGTTAATCAGCTACAATTGAGTGCGGCTTTTACTCCAGGATTCGAATCAGGTTTTCATGTTAATATGGAAGATAGTCAAGCAGCTATAGGAGATGGCAGCATTTTTGAATATTGTAAATTACACGATGTGGTCATTCAAGCATGGTCTGTCTTACAATTTGGGTATTTTAAAGGGAATTTTGTTGGAAATGAGAAATTTCAAGCTTTAAATCAAGTACTTGATCGTTTAGCTATTAAATATGGAGTAACCTCTTCAACTATTGCCATTTCTTGGATATTGCGTTATCCAGCAAAAATGCAGGCAGTCGTAGGTACAACAAATCCTAAGCACTTGAGAGAAGTTAGCCAAGCGGGAAACTTTAGCTTAACAAGAAAAGAATGGTATGAAATTTATCTTGCTGCAGGGAATAATTTGCCGTAAGTAGAAGCAGATGTAAATAAATACATTCAAAAAGCCGTTTTAAAGCGGTTTTTTGTTATAATGAAGGGGAGAATTATTGATATTAAAGGAGAAAAACATGACATTTGAAGAGATCCTGCCTGGGTTAAAGGATAAGAAAAAATATGTACGAACTGGTTGGGGAGGTGCTGAAAACTATGTCCAACTTTTTGACACTATCGAGCAAAATGGGGTTGCACTTGAAGTGACACCTTATTTCCTAATCAACGTGTCTGGAGAGGGAGAAGGTTTTTCCATGTGGAGTCCGACACCTTGTGATGTTTTGGCGACGGATTGGGTAGAAGTGCATGACTAGACGTGTATTGATTACGGGAGTGAGTTCAGGGATTGGTCTAGCTCAAGCTCTCCTCTTTTTAGAGAATAGCTATCAAGTATACGGAGTTGACCAAGGTGAAAATCCACTCTTAGAGGGTGATTTTCACTTTTTACAGAGAGATTTGACCTTGGACTTGGAGCCAATTTTTGACTGGTGTCCTCAGGTAGATATTTTGTGCAATACTGCTGGAGTCTTGGATGCTTATAAACCCCTTTTGGAACAAACGGCGCAGGAAATTCAAGAGATTTTTGAAATCAACTACGTTACTCCAGTAGAGTTAACTCGGTATTATTTGACTCAAATGCTGGAGAATAAAAAAGGAATCATTATCAATATGTGCTCCATTGCTTCTAGCCTAGCAGGTGGCGGTGGACACGCCTATACTTCATCTAAGCATGCTTTGGCTGGATTTACCAAGCAGTTGGCTCTAGACTATGCTGGAGCTGGGATTCAGATCTTTGGTATTGCTCCGGGAGCAGTCAAGACAGCTATGACTGCTGCGGACTTTGAGCCAGATGGATTGGCTGACTGGGTTGCTAGTGAAACACCAATCAAGCGCTGGATTGAGCCAGAAGAAGTGGCAGAAGTCAGTCTCTTTTTGGCCAGTGGAAAGGCATCTGCCATGCAAGGACAAATTCTGACAATAGATGGCGGATGGTCTTTGAAATAGGGAGAACAAAGTTAATAAAAAGGAGCACCTATGACATCGCAAGAAATGTGGAATGCATACAAAAAAATTCACCCCTCTATAGGAGATGAAATCGATGCTTGGGCTTTTGGAGTGGAACCAGATCTTTTAGCAGATTTGATTTTAAAAGGGGAAAAGACTGCAACAGCATCAGCCTACGATCTTTATGCACTAGAAGCCGAGTCTCTTCCTCAAGAAGGAACTTTTGATGTCATTTTATATAGTCAAAATCAGGCTGTCTGCATTGTTGAAATTACAAAGGTTTCCGTTCAGCTCTTCAATCAAGTTTCTGCTGACCATGCCTTTAAGGAAGGAGAGGGAGATAAATCCTTAGCTTATTGGCGGCAGGTTCATGAGGATTGTTTCACTGAGTGGCTGCGCGAGGCAGGACTGACTTTTACACCTGACAGTAAGGTTGTTTTAGAAGAATTTCGCAAGGTCTACCCACTGTAGACTATTGGAAGGAAGAAAGTTTTGGAAATCGCCGTCCAATCCTTTTTTCTTAAGAAAAACATGATATAATAAGTTTGTTTGAAGAAGAGCTCTAGCTCTTAAACTTAGAATAGGAGAAAATTATGCAAGCAGTTGAACATTTTATTAAGCAATTTGTTCCTGAACATTATGATTTATTTTTAGACTTGAGTCGTGAGACCAAGACTTTTTCAGGAAAGGTGACTATTAGTGGTCAAGCACAGAGTGACCGCATTTCCCTCCACCAAAAAGACTTGGAAATCGCCACTGTAGAAGTTGCTGGTCAAGCTCGCCCATTTACAGTTGACCATGACAATGAAGCCCTTCATATTGAACTTGCTGAAGCAGGTCAAGTTGAAGTGGTTATCGCTTTCTCAGGAAAAATTACAGACAACATGACAGGGATTTACCCATCTTACTACACAGTTGATGGAGTGAAGAAGGAAGTATTGTCTACTCAATTTGAGAGCCATTTTGCGCGAGAAGCCTTCCCATGTGTGGATGAGCCAGAAGCCAAAGCAACTTTTGACCTCTCTCTACGTTTTGACCAAGCAGAAGGTGAATTGGCCTTGTCTAATATGCCAGAAATCGAAGTTGAAAACCGTAAGGAAACAGGTATCTGGAAGTTTGAGACAACACCTCGCATGTCTTCTTACTTGTTAGCCTTTGTTGCGGGTGATTTGCAAGGTGTGACGGCTAAAACTAAAAACGGTACTCTCGTAGGTGTCTACTCAACCAAAGCTCATCCACTATCAAACCTTGATTTCTCACTGGATATCGCTGTTCGCTCTATCGAGTTTTACGAAGATTACTATGGAGTTAAGTACCCAATCCCTCAATCTCTCCATATCGCCCTTCCTGACTTCTCAGCTGGAGCTATGGAAAACTGGGGTCTTGTGACCTACCGTGAAGTTTACTTAGTTGTGGATGAGAACTCTACCTTTGCCAGTCGTCAACAAGTTGCCCTTGTTGTAGCCCATGAATTGGCTCACCAGTGGTTTGGTAACCTTGTTACTATGAAATGGTGGGATGACCTTTGGCTCAATGAAAGCTTTGCTAATATGATGGAGTACGTCTGTGTGGATGCTATTGAACCAAGCTGGAATATCTTTGAAGATTTCCAAACAGGTGGTGTTCCGTCTGCCTTGAAACGTGATGCTACTGATGGTGTTCAATCTGTTCACGTCGAAGTGAAACATCCAGATGAAATCAATACGCTCTTTGACGGAGCTATCGTCTATGCCAAAGGAAGCCGCCTCATGCACATGCTTCGTCGTTGGCTAGGTGATGCCGATTTTGCCAAAGGTTTGCATGCCTACTTTGAAAAACATCAATACAGCAATACAATTGGTCGTGACCTTTGGGATGCTCTTGGTCAAGCATCTGGACGTGATGTCGCAGCCTTCATGGATTCTTGGTTGGAACAACCTGGTTATCCAGTTCTCACTGTCAAAGTTGAAAATGATGTCTTGAAGATTTCACAAAAACAATTCTTCATCGGTGAGCACGAAGATAAGAACCGTCTCTGGGTTGTGCCCCTCAATAGCAACTGGAAAGGATTGCCTGATACACTTGAAACTGAAAGCATCGAAATCCCTGGCTACGCAGCCCTTCTTGCTGAAAATGAAGGAGCTCTTCGTTTCAATACAGAAAATACAGCCCACTACATTACCGACTATCAAGGAGATTTGTTGGATGCAGTTCTTGCTGACCTAGTTGAGCTTGATAACACAAGTAAACTGCAAATCGTCCAAGAACGTCGCTTGCTTGCTGAAGCAGGGCACATTTCTTATGCAGACTTGCTTCCAGTCCTTGATAAACTTGCTAAAGAAGAATCTTACCTTGTCGTTTCAGCTGTCTCTCAAGTAATTTCTGCCCTTGAGCGCTTTATCGATGAAGGAACAGAAGCTGAAAGAGCCTTCAAAGCCTTGGTTGCTAAATTGGCTCGTCACAACTATGACCGTCTTGGTTTTGAAGCTAAAGATGGTGAATCAGATGAGGATGAATTGGTTCGTCAGTTGGCTGTTTCTATGATGATTCGCTCAAATGATGCAGAAGCTAGCCAAGTCGCTAGCCAAATCTTCGCGGCTCACAAGGAGAATCTTGCAGGACTTCCAGCAGCTATTCGCTCACAAGTTCTGATCAATGAGATGAAACATCATGAGACTAAAGACTTGTTAGCACTTTATCTTGATACTTATACTCATGCAACAGATGCTGTCTTTAAACGCCAGTTGGCAGCAGCTCTTGCATACAGTACAGATGCGGATAATATCCAAAACTTGATTGCTTCTTGGAAGGACAAATTTGTGGTCAAACCACAAGACTTGTCTGCTTGGTACTTCCAGTTCTTAAGCCATCAAGCAACTCAGGAAACAGCTTGGTCTTGGGCTCGTGAAAACTGGGCTTGGATTAAGGCAGCTCTTGGTGGAGATATGAGCTTTGATAGCTTTGTTATCCTTCCTGCACACGTATTTAAGACTCAACAACGTTTGGCAGAGTACAAGGAATTCTTTGAACCGCAACTTTCTGACCTTGCTCTTAGCCGTAACATCGGTATGGGAATCAAGGAAATTGCAGCGCGTGTTGACTTGATTAACCGTGAAAAAGATGCAGTGGAAGCAGTCGTTCTTCAATACGGAAATGCATAAATAAGCCTAAAATAAAAAGAAAACTCAGCTATCTCATGTAAAATGCAGAGAGTTGAGTTTTTTTTAAGGCAAATTTGGTATAATGGTTTTAATAAGGAGGAGTTTCTCATGATAAAAATCTTATTAGTTGAGGATGACCTAGGCCTGTCAAATTCAGTATTTGACTTTTTAGACGATTTTGCGGATGTCATGCAGGTATTTGATGGGGAAGAAGGACTCTACGAAGCTGAAAGTGGCGTCTATGATTTGATTTTGCTCGATTTGATGTTGCCTGAAAAAAATGGCTTCCAAGTCTTGAAAGAATTGCGTGAAAAAGGAATTACGACACCAGTTCTGATCATGACTGCCAAGGAAAGTTTGGATGACAAGGGACATGGATTTGAATTGGGAGCAGATGATTATCTGACTAAACCTTTCTACCTAGAAGAACTCAAAATGAGAATTCAAGCCCTGCTCAAACGTTCAGGCAAGTTTAATGAAAACACCTTGACTTATGGAAATATTGTGGTTAATTTGTCAACCAATACCGTTAAAGTCGAAGATACTCCTGTCGAATTACTGGGGAAAGAGTTCGATTTACTAGTTTATTTCCTTCAAAATCAAAATGTTATTTTGCCCAAGACTCAGATTTTTGATCGTCTATGGGGATTTGATAGTGACACAACGATTTCGGTTGTCGAAGTCTATGTTTCAAAAGTCCGTAAGAAATTAAAAGGAACCACTTTTGCAGAGAATTTGCAAACCTTGCGCAGTGTTGGGTATATTTTAAAAGATGTTCAGTAAACTAAAAAAAACATGGTATGCGGATGACTTTAGTTATTTTATCCGCAACTTTGGTGTCTTCACTCTGATTTTCTCTACCATGACTCTGATTATTTTGCAGGTCATGCATTCGAGTCTTTATACTTCGGTGGATGATAAGCTTCATGGACTGAGTGAAAATCCTCAAGCAGTTATTCAGCTTGCGGTAAATAGGGCAACAGAAGAGATTAAAGATTTAGAGAATGCCGCTACAGATACTAGCAAGACTGAAGTAAAACCCAATGTCAGTTCCAACACAGAAGTCATTCTTTTTGATAAGAATTTCACCCAGCTTCTTTCTGGAAACCGATTTTTGGGATTGGATAAGATTAAGTTAGAGAAAAAAGAACTAGGCCATATCTACCAGATTCAGGTTTTTAATAGCTATGGACAAGAAGAAATCTATCGCATGATATTGATGGAAACCAATATCAGTTCGGTTTCAACCAATATCAAGTATGCGGCTGTCTTGATTAATACCAGTCAGTTGGAGCAAGCAAGTCAAAAGCATGAGCAATTGATTGTGATCGTGATGGCTAGTTTCTGGATTCTGTCTCTGCTTGCCAGTCTCTATCTAGCTAGGGTCAGTGTTCGTCCTCTGCTTGAGAGCATGCAGAAGCAACAGTCCTTTGTGGAAAATGCCAGTCATGAGTTACGAACTCCACTTGCAGTTTTGCAAAATCGTTTAGAGACCCTTTTCCGTAAGCCAGAAGCTACCATTATGGATGTGAGTGAAAGCATTGCGTCTAGTTTGGAAGAAGTTCGAAATATGCGTTTTTTGACGACGAACTTGTTGAACTTGGCTCGGAGAGATGACGGGATTAAGCCGGAACTTGCAGAAGTTCCAACTAGCTTTTTCAATACGACTTTTACAAACTATGAAATGATTGCTTCGGAAAATGACCGTGTCTTCCGTTTTGAAAATCGCATCCATCGCACGATTGTCACAGATCAGCTTCTTTTGAAACAACTGATGACCATCCTGTTTGATAATGCTATCAAATATACTGAGGAGGATGGTGAAATTGATTTTATGATTTCAGCGACTGATCGCAATCTGTATTTACTTGTTTCGGATAATGGAGTCGGTATTTCCGCAGAAGATAAGAAGAAAATATTTGACCGCTTTTATCGAGTGGACAAAGCTAGAACTCGTCAAAAAGGTGGTTTTGGTTTAGGTTTATCCCTAGCCAAGCAAATTGTAGATGCCCTAAAAGGAAGCATTACTGTTAAAGATAATAAACCAAAAGGAACAATCTTTGAAGTGAAGATAGCCATCCACACACCATCTAAAAAGAAAAAATAAAAATATCGCTCCAGATGGGGCGATATTTTGGATTTATCTTCTACGTTTTCGTTTGATAATAGACCGTTGAACTTTTAAAACAAGTAAGCTGGATCCGATTGCTGCGACAAAGGCAAGAGCAGGTGATAATTTTAATGCTAAAAAGATAAAACTAAAGATAGCAATACAGATACAAAAAACAGCGATATTAACAAAAAATAGGATTTCCTTGAGATTGGTATCAGATTGCGCTTCAGGTGTATAATCTTGATAGCGAGGAACCTGCTGGCTTAATTCTTCTTGATTGTCTACCTCATAGGATTGTAATTTTCTTACGGGCATTATTCTCTCCTTAACAGTACATACCTATTTTATCATTTTTTCAGCAGAGAATTATTACAGAAAGGTTACAATAAGAATAAAGTCCCTTTTCATTTTTAAAGAATGGCTGATTTTCCAGAAATGTGGTATAATTTTTCTTATGGAAAAGATTATCATTACAGCAACTGCTGAAAGTATTGAACAAGTTAAACAACTTCTCGAAGCTGGCGTAGACCGTATCTATGTCGGTGAGAAAGATTTTGGCCTTCGCCTGCCAACGACCTTTAGTTATGACCAATTGCGTGAAATCGCTAATCTGGTTCATGATACTGGTAAGGAATTGATCGTTGCGGTTAACGCCCTCATGCACCAAGATATGATGGATCGTATCAAGCCTTTCTTAGACTTTTTGGAAGAAATCAAGACAGACTACATTACGATTGGGGATGCAGGTGTCTTTTACGTAGTCAACCGCGATGGTTATTCCTTTAAGACCATCTACGATGCTTCAACCATGGTAACTAGCAGTCGCCAGATTAACTTCTGGGGACAAAAGGCTGGCGCATCTGAGGCTGTTTTGGCGCGTGAAATTCCATCTGCTGAACTCTTCAAAATGCCAGAGATTTTGGAAATTCCTGCTGAAGTTTTGGTTTACGGAGCTAGTGTTATTCACCATTCTAAGCGTCCGCTCTTGCAAAACTACTATAACTTCACGCATATCGATGATGAAAAGACTCGCAAGCGTGACCTTTTCTTGGCAGAGCCAAGTGACCCTGAGAGCCATTATTCCATTTTTGAAGACAATCATGGTACTCATATCTTTGCCAATAACGACCTTGATTTGATGACAAAATTGACAGAATTGGTAGAGCATGGCTTTACTCACTGGAAACTAGAAGGGCTCTACACTCCTGGTCAGAACTTTGTTGAAATTGCAAAACTCTTTATCCAAGCGCGTAGCTTGATTCAAGAGGGCAATTTTAGCCATGACCAAGCCTTCTTGCTGGATGAAGAATTGCGTAAACTTCACCCTAAAAACCGTTTCCTTGATACAGGATTTTATGACTACGATCCTGACATGGTTAAATAGGACATCAAAACCCGAAATAAAAATGTTCGGGTTTTTCCAGTGTATCCATGAAATAAAAAGGGATACATGTTATAATAAAAGTAGCTCTTTAATGGAGGTGTTTGAGTGGAAAATCTGAAGAAAATGGCAGGTATCAAGGCTGCTGAGTTTGTCAAAGATGGGATGGTTGTCGGACTGGGAACGGGTTCTACTGCCTATTATTTTGTCGAAGAAATCGGTCGTCGTATTAAGGAAGAAGGCTTACAGATTACAGCTGTAACGACTTCTAGTGTGACTAGTAAACAGGCCGAAGGGCTTAATATCCCACTCAAGTCTATTGACCAAGTAGACTTTGTCGATGTGACAGTCGACGGGGCGGATGAAGTGGATAATCAGTTTAATGGAATCAAAGGCGGTGGTGGTGCCCTTCTGATGGAGAAGGTTGTAGCAACGCCCTCAAAAGAATACATTTGGGTGGTGGATGAAAGCAAGCTAGTAGAGAAACTGGGTGCTTTTAAATTGCCAGTAGAAGTGGTTCAGTATGGCGCAGAACAGGTCTTTCGTCGTTTTGAGCGAGCTGGCTACAAACCAAGTTTCCGTGAAAAAGACGGCCAACATTTTGTGACCGATATGCAGAATTTTATCATTGACCTTGCCTTGGATGTCATTGAAGATCCAATTACTTTCGGACAAGAATTGGACCATGTCGTTGGCGTCGTGGAGCACGGCTTATTCAACAAAATGGTGGATAAGGTGATCGTAGCTGGACGAGATGGGGTTCAGATTTTAACTTCAACAAAAGCAAACTAATCAAAGTAATAAGGAGACATACTATGCCAAAATTTAATCGTATTCACTTGGTGGTACTGGATTCTGTAGGAATCGGTGCTGCACCAGATGCTAATAACTTTGTCAATGCAGGGGTTCCAGATGGAGCTTCTGACACACTGGGACACATTTCAAAAGCAGTTGGTTTGAATGTGCCAAACATGGCTAAAATTGGTCTAGGAAATATTCCTCGTGAAACTCCTCTTAAGACTGTTCCAGCTGAAAGCAATCCAACAGGTTATGCAACAAAATTAGAAGAAGTATCTCTTGGTAAGGATACTATGACTGGACACTGGGAAATCATGGGACTCAATATTACTGAGCCTTTCGATACTTTCTGGAACGGATTCCCAGAAGAAATCCTGACAAAAATCGAAGAATTTTCAGGACGCAAGGTCATTCGTGAAGCTAACAAACCTTACTCAGGAACGGCTGTTATCGATGATTTTGGACCACGTCAGATGGAAACTGGGGAGTTGATTATCTATACTTCAGCTGACCCAGTTTTGCAGATTGCTGCCCACGAAGACATCATTCCTTTGGATGAACTCTACCGTATCTGTGAATATGCTCGTTCGATTACCCTTGAGCGTCCTGCCCTTCTAGGTCGTATCATTGCCCGTCCATATGTTGGTGAACCAGGTAACTTCACTCGTACAGCAAATCGTCGTGACTTGGCTGTATCCCCATTTGCACCAACCGTTTTGGATAAATTGAACGAAGCTGGTATTGATACTTACGCTGTTGGTAAAATCAATGATATCTTTAACGGTGCTGGTATCAACCATGATATGGGCCACAACAAGTCAAACAGCCACGGAATTGATACACTATTGAAGACCATGGGCCTTGCTGAGTTTGAAAAAGGATTCTCTTTCACAAACTTGGTGGACTTTGATGCCCTTTACGGTCACCGTCGCAATGCTCATGGTTACCGTGATTGTTTGCATGAGTTTGATGAACGCTTGCCTGAAATTATCGCAGCCATGAGAGAGAACGACCTTCTTTTGATTACTGCGGACCATGGAAATGACCCAACTTATGCAGGAACAGACCACACTCGTGAATACATTCCACTTTTGGCTTACAGTCCTGCCTTTAAAGGAAACGGTGTCATTCCAGTTGGACATTTTGCAGATATCTCAGCGACAGTGGCGGATAACTTTGGTGTTGAAACTGCCATGATTGGGGAAAGTTTCTTAGATAAATTGGTGTAAGATGACGCGCTATGCTTTGCTGGTTAGAGGCATCAATGTTGGTGGCAAGAATAAGGTCGTCATGGCGGAGCTTCGTCAAGAATTGACAGAGTTGGGACTGGGAAAGGTTGAAACTTACATCAACAGTGGCAATATTTTCTTTACTTCGACAGTTCCCAAAGTCCGATTGGTTGAAAAGTTAGAGACTTTCTTTGAAGTCCATTATCCATTTATTCAGAGCTTTTCGTTGCTGAGTCATGAAGACTATGAAGCGGAACTTGAAAATCTACCTAAATGGTGGACTAAAGATTTGGCACGAAAGGATGTCCTCTTTTACACGGAGGGCTTGGATGTGGCTCAAGTCATTGAGACAGTTGAAAGTTTGGAATTGAAAGATGAAGTTGTTTATTTTGGAAGACTTGGGATTTTCTGGGGAAAATACTCCGAAGAATCATACTACGAAACAGCCTATCACAAATACTTACTCAAGATGCCTTTCTACCGCCAAATCACCATTCGCAATGCTAAAACTTTTGACAAAATCGGTCAAATGCTAAAAAATAATAAAGGAGACACACAATGACATTTTTAGACAAAATCAATGAGACAGCTGCTTTCCTGAAGGATAAGGGAATCCAAACGCCTGAGTTCGGTCTAATCCTTGGATCAGGACTTGGAGAACTTGCAGAAGAGATCGAAAATCCAGTTGTAGTAGATTATGCAGAAATTCCAAACTGGGGCCGTTCAACAGTAGTCGGTCACGCTGGTAAATTAGTATATGGTGAACTGGCAGGTCGCAAGGTTTTAGCTCTTCAAGGGCGTTTCCATTTCTACGAAGGAAATCCTCTGGAAGTTGTGACTTTCCCAGTTCGTGTCATGAAAGTTCTTGGATGTGAAGGTGTCATTGTAACCAATGCAGCTGGCGGTATTGGATTCGGTCCTGGTACTTTGATGCTATCTCAGACCATATCAATATGACGGGGCAGAACCCATTGATGGGTGAAAACTTGGATGATTTTGGTCCACGTTTCCCTGATATGTCTAAAGCCTATACACCAGAATACCGTGCTACTGCCCATGAAGTGGCTAAGAAACTTGGTATCAAGCTTGATGAAGGTGTCTATATCGGTGTAACTGGTCCGACTTATGAAACACCTGCAGAGATTCGTGCCTATAAGACATTGGGAGCAGATGCAGTCGGTATGTCCACTGTTCCTGAAGTTATCGTGGCAGCCCACTCAGGTTTGAAAGTTCTCGGTATTTCATGTATTACTAACCATGCTGCTGGTTTCCAAGAAGAACTCAACCACGAAGAAGTTGTGGAAGTGACTGAACGTGTTAAAGGTGACTTCAAGGGCTTGCTTAAAGCGATTCTTGCTGAATTGTAATCATGTTAATAGAATTGAGGAGTATTTTTCGAAAGATTCCTTATAATTTTAGATTTTTCCTAGCAGTAATTCTACAAGGAATAGTTTCGGGTTTATCTGGTATAGTTCTCCATTATCTTTTAGAGATAGTAGAGAGTCTAGCTTTTGGTCATTCAGAGCATCAAACTGGGTTCTTGACAGATGGGGTTTCCTCCTCACAGATAGGATTAAGTTTAATAATTGTGGGTATCAGCTCATCCTTGGTCTGGTATTTCTTGCAAAAAGGGTCGAAGATTTATTCCATCAAAGCTCAGATGAAGGATGAGACTTCACAATACAAGCTTCATTTTCTAAAACAGCTATTTCATTCAATTTGGCAGATCATTGCAGTTGGAGGGGGAGCCTCTATTGGCAAAGAAGCTGCACCACGAGAGATTGGAACTCTATTTGCAGGACCAATTGGAAAAAAATGTTTTCTCTCTAAGAAGGATCAAATCTTTCTCCTTGCTTGTGGTGCTGGTGCTGGTTTAGCGGCTGTTTATCAGGTTCCATTAACAAGTGTCTTCTTTGTTTTTGAAACCCTAGGAATTGCTCTATCTATTAAACGATTTGTCTTAGTCGGTTTGACAACCTATGTCTCAACCTATATAGCAGGCTGGGTTATTTCAGATCAGGCTCTTTACCAGATTCCAGCCATTGCATGGTCATTAAAGGAAACGTGGATTATTCCCTTATTACTTCTTTTCTTAACCCCACTAGCTTGGCTTTTTGGTCGCTTAAGTAAGGCAGCGTCTTCAAACAGAATAAAAGATAAACGAATACTTCTCACATTGCCCTCAGCTTTTCTTTTTCTTGCTGGATTGGCAAGTTATTTTCCACATCTACTTGGAAATGGACGTATGATGGCTCAGGAAGTATTAAATGGTAGCAATGGCAAAACAGTACTCCTTTTGTTTATCTTAAAAGCATTGGTCGTTCTTATTACTCTTTGGGCAGGAGCCTATGGTGGTACTCTTACGCCATCTTTTGCCTTGGGGATGGCTGGAGCTGCTCTCTTGGGCATGATTCTAGGTTTGGACAGTCAGCCAACCACTTTACTTTTGGGATCGGTTTGCTTTTTGTCTGTGACCTTGAGGGCGCCCTTTTCTGCAACTGGATTAGTAATAGGTTTCACTGGGCTAGGTATAGTTTCTCTTCCGTATCTCTTAGTAACAGCTGTTTTAGCCTATGAATTTGCAAAAATGTTAGACCGCTTTCCTTGGGCTAGCATACTGTGTCAGAAGTCAAGGAATAAAGTAATTAGGTAGGAAATGCCTGTTTCTTCTAATCAAGGATTTATCTTAAAAGGTTAAAAACTATTGTCAGTTTATCAATAACTGTTTTAAATAAAAATGTAGTAGCCCTATTGGAATCTTGATTGAATACTATTTTTCCTAGCTATGAAATATAAAAATAAAAAAGAGAAAGGTAGAGCTTGTGTTCTGATTTGAACACGAGCGGAAAACTTTTCTAAAAACTTAGAAGAGAAGGGGAGTTCGGATTTGATAGAGGCCGCTCTAATCTTCTCAATATCATCAAAATTAAGAAAGAAAGGATGGGTAAACCGTATTTGCTGAACTGAATACGGGCGGAGAACTGTGTAAAAAAGATAAACTGTTTAGCATCTGCGATGCGTCATCAGTTTCCTATTTTTACTTTGTTCTCTGTCGCCCTTTATATCTTAACTATGTCTATCCATATTGCTGCTCAGCAGGGTGAAATTGCTGATAAAATTCTTCTTCCTGGAGATCCTCTTCGTGCTAAGTTTATTGCGGAGAACTTCCTTGAGGATGCTGTTTGTTTTAACGAAGTGCGTAACATGTTTGGTTACACTGGTACTTACAAGGGTCACCGTGTATCTGTCATGGGAACTGGGATGGGGATGCCATCTATTTCGATTTATGCGCGTGAGTTAATTGTTGACTACGGTGTGAAGAAATTGATCCGTGTGGGAACAGCAGGTTCATTGAATGAAGATGTTCACGTTCGTGAATTGGTTTTGGCGCAGGCAGCTGCAACCAACTCAAACATCATCCGTAATGACTGGCCACAGTATGATTTCCCACAAATCGCTAGCTTTGATTTGCTGGACAAGGCCTACCATATCGCCAAAGAACTCGGTATGACCACTCACGTTGGGAACGTTTTGTCATCTGATGTCTTTTATTCAAACTACTTTGAAAAGAATATCGAGCTTGGTAAATGGGGGGTCAAGGCTGTGGAAATGGAAGCAGCAGCCCTTTACTATCTGGCAGCCCAACACCATGTTGACGCGCTTGCTATCATGACTATTTCTGATAGTTTGGTCAACCCAGATGAAGACACGACTGCAGAAGAACGCCAAAATACCTTCACCGATATGATGAAGGTTGGTTTGGAAACCTTAATTGCAGAGTAAAATGTAAAAGAAAATCCTGATTTCAAGTAACATCAGGATTTTTTCATGGATGCGATTTTTTCTGGGTCTGGTGTGACACGGAGGGTCTTTTGCCCGGTGTAAGTGACAAAGCCGGGTTTTCCACCAGTTGGTTTGTTGAGTTTCTTGACTTCAATCATATCTACCTGCACCAGATTTGACAGGCGACCTTGAGAGAAGTAGGCGGCTAGTTCTGCCGCGTCTGTCTTGACTTCATCAGATGGATCTAGGTTGCCTGAGATGACAACGTGGCTTCCAGGGATGTCCTTGGCATGGAACCAAAGTTCTTCCTTACGAGCCATTTTAAAGGTTAGCTCCTCGTTTTGCAGGTTATTGCGTCCTACATAGATGATGGTTTTGCCATCGCTTGCTAGATATTGTTCTGGTTTTTTGCGTTTCTGGATTTTCTCCCGTTGTCTTCTGCGGATAAAACCTGTTTGAATCAATTCTTCACGGATTTCAGCGATTTCTTCCAGTCCGGCTTGGTTGAGGACGGTTTCCACACTTTCCAGATAGAGAATGGTTGCCTTGGTTTCTTCAATCAGATCAGTCAAGTATTTGACAGCTTCTTTGAGTTTCTGGTAACGTTTAAAATAGCGTTGAGCGTTCTGGTTGGGAGTCAAGGCCTTATCAAGCGCAATGGTGATAGGCTGATTCGTGTAGTAATTATCCAAGACTACCTGGTCTTGGTCATTCGGAACTTGGTGGAGGAAGGTTGTCAGCAGTTCCCCTTTTTGGCGAAATTCTTCAGCATTGTCTGTCGCCAATAACTCTTTTTCTTGTTTTTTAAGCTTATGTCGATTTTTCTGAAGTTCATTTTCAACACGACGAATGAGTTCACTGGCTTGCTGTTTGACGCGGTCGCGCTCAGCCTTATCCTTATAGTAGGTGTCCAACAAATCAGAAAGACTGGCAAAAGGCTCTCCCACCTGATTTGCAAAAGGAACTGGACTGGCAGTCTCAGTCAAGCATGGCTTGGTTTCTTGATTAAAAAAGTTTCGGAAAGTGGAAAGTTTTTCACTAACCAGTATGCTTTCCAATTCATTTGCCGTATCGCGTCCCAGACCTTGAAAGAGGCTTTGAAGATTTTTAGCTGTCGTTTCCTGTGTTTGCAGGATTTCAAAGAGTTTCTCATCCTTGATTGTAAAAGGATTGAGAGATTCCGTACTTGGCGGAGCGATATAGGTAGACCCAGGAAGCAAGGTACGGTAGCTATTTTGTGAAAAGCCGACGTGTTTAATGACTTCGAGGATTTTGTGGCTTCTTTTATCAACCAGTAGAATATTACTGTGTTTGCCCATGATTTCGATAATCAAGGTAGCCTGAATATGGTCCCCAATCTCGTTTTTATTGGAAACTGTCATTTCCACAATACGGTCATTTTCCACTTGCTCAATCGACTCAATCAGGGCACCCTGCAAATATTTTCTCAAAACCATGATAAAGGTAGAAGGTTGGGCAGGATTTTCAAAAGTCGTTTGGGTCAGCTGAATGCGTCCAAAAACTGGATGGGCAGAAAGGAGCAGGCGATGACTTTGGCGATTGCTGCGGATTTGCAAGACCAACTCTTGTTCAAAAGGCTGATTGATTTTCTGGATGCGACCGTTCACTAACTCTCTTCGCAATTCCTCAACCATGTGGTGTAAAAAAAATCCGTCAAATGACATCGTTCTCTCCTTGTGATTGTATTCCATAGTATTATATCAAAAAGGTAGAATAAAATCATGGAAATGTGGTATAATAAAGCCAAGTAAAGAGAAACGAGAAGCACATGTATATTGAAATGGTAGATGAAACTGGTCAAGTTTCAAAAGAAATGTTGCAACAAACCCAAGAAATTTTGGAATTTGCAGCCCAAAAATTAGGCAAAGAAGACAAGGAGATGGCAGTTACCTTTGTGACTAATGAACGTAGTCATGAACTCAATCTGGAGTACCGTGACACAGATCGTCCGACAGATGTTATCAGCCTTGAATACAAGCCAGAGTTGGAAATTGCCTTTGACGAAGAGGATTTGCTTGAAAATCCGGAATTGGCAGAGATGATGTCTGAGTTTGATACCTATATTGGGGAACTGTTCATCTCTATCGATAAGGCTCATGAGCAGGCCGAGGAATATGGGCATAGCTTTGAGCGTGAAATGGGCTTCTTGGCAGTACACGGCTTTTTACATATTAACGGCTATGATCACTACACTCCGGAAGAAGAAGCGGAGATGTTCGGTTTACAAGAAGAGATTTTAACAGCCTATGGACTCACAAGACAATAAACGAAAATGGAAAAATCGTGACCTGATTTCCAGTTTAGAATTTGCCTTGACAGGTATTTTTACCGCTATCAAGGACGAACGTAATATGCGAAAACATGCAGTGACAGCCCTTATGGTTATCCTTGCAGGTTTTGTTTTTCAGATTTCACGAATCGAATGGCTCTTTCTACTGTTAAGCATTTTCTTAGTGATAGCATTTGAAATCATGAATTCAGCTATCGAAAATGTAGTAGATTTAGCTAGTCACTATCACTTTTCTATGTTGCAAAGAAAGCCAAAGATATGGCAGCTGGTGCTGTGCTTGTAGTGTCGCTTTTTGCAGCAGTTACGGGTGCCCTTATCTTTCTCCCACGTATTTGGGATTTACTATTTTAAGAATTAAGAGGAAATTATGACATTTAAATCAGGCTTTGTAGCCATTTTAGGACGTCCCAATGTTGGGAAGTCAACTTTTTTGAATCACGTCATGGGGCAAAAAATTGCCATCATGAGTGATAAGGCGCAGACAACGCGTAACAAAATCATGGGGATTTACACCACTGATAAGGAGCAAATTGTCTTTATCGATACCCCAGGGATTCACAAGCCAAAGACAGCCCTTGGAGATTTCATGGTTGAATCCGCCTACAGCACTCTCCGTGAAGTGGATACCGTTCTCTTTATGGTTCCAGCTGATGAAGCGCGTGGCAAGGGGGACGATATGATTATCGAACGCCTCAAGGCTGCCAAGGTTCCTGTGATTCTGGTGGTCAACAAGATTGATAAGGTTCATCCAGACCAACTTTTGGCTCAGATTGATGATTTCCGTAATCAAATGGACTTTAAGGAAATTGTTCCTATCTCGGCCCTCCAAGGAAATAACGTTTCTCGTTTGGTAGATATCCTAAGTGATAACCTAGAGGAAGGTTTCCAGTATTTCCCAGCTGACCAAATCACTGACCATCCTGAGCGCTTCTTGGTCTCAGAAATGATTCGTGAGAAAGTCTTGCACTTGACACGTGAAGAGATTCCGCATTCTGTCGCAGTAGTTGTGGATTCTATGAAACGAGATGAAGAGACAGACAAGGTTCACATTCGTGCAACAATTATGGTCGAGCGTGATAGTCAAAAAGGGATTATCATCGGTAAAGGTGGTGCTATGCTTAAGAAAATCGGTAGCATGGCCCGTCGTGATATTGAACTCATGCTAGGAGACAAGGTCTTCCTAGAAACCTGGGTCAAGGTCAAGAAAAATTGGCGCGATAAAAAGCTAGATTTGGCTGACTTTGGCTATAATGAAAAAGAATACTAAGTAGAGGTGGGCTCATGCCTGCTTCTTGTTTTTACAGAAGGAGGACTTATGCCTGAATTACCTGAGGTTGAAACTGTTCGACGTGGATTGGAAAAATTGATTATAGGAAAGAAGATTTCGAGTATAGAAATTCGCTATCCCAAGACGATTAAGACAGATTTGGACGAGTTTCGAAAGGAAGTGCCTGGTCAAGTTGTTGAGTCAATGGGACGTCGTGGTAAATATTTACTTTTCTACCTGACAGACAAGGTCTTGATTTCCCATCTGCGGATGGAGGGCAAGTATTTTTACTATCCGGACCAGGTTCCTGAACGCAAGCATGCCCATGTTTTCTTTCAGTTTGAAGATGGTGGCACGCTTGTTTATGAGGATGTTCGCAAGTTTGGTACTATGGAACTCTTGGCGCCTGACCTTTTGGAAGCTACTTTCTTTCTAAAAAACTAGGACCTGAACCAAGCGAACAAGACTTTGATTTGCAGGTCTTTCAAGTAGCTCTAGCTAAGTCTAAAAAGCCTATCAAATCCCATCTTTTAGACCAGACTTTGGTAGCTGGACTTGGCAATATCTATGTGGATGAGGTTCTCTGGCGAGCTCAGGTTCATCCGGCTAGACCTTCCCAGACTTTGACAGCAGCAGAAGCGACAGACCTTCATGACCAGACCATTGCTGTATTGGGACAGGCTGTTGAAAAAGGTGGTTCCACCATTCGAACTTATACCAATTCCTTTGGGGAAGATGGAACCATGCAGGATTTTCATCAGGTCTATGACAAGGCTGGTCAAGAATGTTCACGTTGTGGCACCATCATTGAGAAAATCCAACTAGGTGGACGAGGCACCCATTTTTGTCCTCAGTGCCAAAGGAGGAATTGATGGGAAAAATCATTGGAATCACTGGGGGAATTGCCTCTGGTAAGTCAACTGTGACAAATTTTCTAAGAAAGCAAGGCTTTCAAGTAGTGGATGCCGACGCAGTCGTCCACCAACTACAGAAACCTGGTGGTCGTCTGTTTCAGGCTCTAGTCCAGCACTTTGGGCAAGAAATCATCCTTGAAAACGGAGAACTTAATCGCCCTCTCCTAGCTAGTCTTATCTTTTCAAATCCTGAAGAACGAGAATGGTCTAAGCAAATCCAAGGAAAGATTATCCGTGAGGAACTAGCTACGTTGAGAGACCAGTTGGCTCAGACAGAAGAGATTTTCTTCATGGATATTCCCCTACTTTTTGAGCAGGACTACGTCTCTTGGTTTGATGAGACTTGGTTGGTCTATGTGAACCGAGATGTCCAAGTAGAACGCTTAATGAAAAGGGACCACTTGTCCAAAGATGAAGCCGAGTCTCGTCTGGCAGCCCAGTGGCCTTTAGAGAAAAAGAAAGATTTGGCCAGCCATGTTTTAAACAACAATGGAAATCAAGACCAGCTTCTTACTCAGGTGTTCTCCCTGATTGAGGGAGGTAGGCAAGATGACAGAGATTAACTGGAAGGATAATCTGCGCATTGCCTGGTTTGGTAATTTTCTGACAGGAGCCAGTATTTCCTTAGTTGTGCCTTTTATGCCCATCTTTGTGGAAAATCTAGGTGTAGGGAGTGAGCAAGTCGCTTTTTATGCAGGCTTAGCTATTTCTGTCTCTGCTATTTCTGCGTCGCTCTTTTCTCCTATCTGGGGTATTCTTGCTGACAAATACGGTCGAAAACCCATGATGATTCGAGCAGGCATGGCCATGACCATTACTATGGGGGGATTGGCTTTTGTACCAAATATCTATTGGTTAATCTTTCTTCGTTTATTAAACGGTATATTTGCAGGATTTGTTCCTAATGCCACAGCCTTGATAGCAAGTCAGGTTCCCAAGGAGAAATCAGGCTCTGCCTTAGGTACTTTGTCTACAGGCGTAGTTGCAGGTACTCTAACTGGTCCCTTTATTGGTGGCTTTATCGCAGAATTATTTGGAATTCGTACTGTTTTCTTACTGGTTGGTAGTTTTCTGTTCTTAGCCGCTGTTTTGACTATTTGCTTTATCAAGGAAGATTTTCAACCAGTAGCCAAGGAAAAGGCCATCCCAACAAAGGAATTATTTACATCAGTTAAATATCCCTATCTTTTGGTCAACCTCTTTCTGACCAGTTTTGTCATCCAATTTTCAGCCCAATCAATCGGCCCTATCTTAGCTCTGTATGTACGCGACTTAGGCCAGACAGAGAATCTTCTTTTTGTATCTGGTTTGATTGTATCCAGTATGGGCTTTTCCAGTATGATGAGTGCAGGAGTCATGGGAAAGCTAGGTGACAAGGTGGGCAACCATCGCCTCTTGGTTGTAGCCCAGTTTTATTCAGTCATCATCTATCTCCTCTGTGCCAATGCCTCTAGCCCCCTTCAACTAGGCCTTTATCGTTTCCTCTTTGGCCTGGGAACCGGTGCTTTGATTCCCGGAGTTAACGCCCTTCTCAGCAAGATGACGCCCAAAGCTGGTATTTCGAGGGTCTTTGCCTTTAATCAGGTATTCTTTTATCTGGGGGGTGTCGTTGGGCCTATGGCAGGTTCTGCAGTAGCAGGTCAATTTGGCTACCATGCAGTCTTTTATGCGACAAGCCTTTGTGTTGCCTTTAGTTGTCTCTTTAACCTGCTTCAATTTCGATCATTATTAAAAGTAAAGGAAATCTAGTGCGAGTAAAAATTAATCTCAAATGCTCCTCTTGTGGCAGTATCAATTACCTAACCAGTAAAAACTCAAAAACCCATCCAGACAAGATTGAGGTTTTAAAGTATTGTCCCAAGGAAAGAAAAGTAACCCTACATCTTGAATCTAAGTAGATTTTATGGTAAAATAATAGGGATTTTAAGGAGTTTGATATGTATAACCTATTATTAACCATTTTATTAGTATTATCTGTTGTGATTGTGATTGCGATTTTCATGCAACCAACCAAAAACCAATCCAGCAATGTATTTGATGCCAGCTCAGGTGATTTGTTTGAACGCAGTAAAGCACGCGGTTTTGAAGCTGTAATGCAGCGTTTGACAGGGATTTTAGTCTTTTTCTGGCTAGCCATTGCCTTAGCATTGACGGTATTATCAAGTAGATAAGAAAATAATGGGCAGGACTAGGTCTTTGCCTCTTTTTATTTTTAAATGATGTTTGTGAAGGTTTTACAGTAAAAGGAAATTAAATAATCTAGAAAGAAAATATGAAAGATAGAATAAAAGAATATTTACAAGACAAGGAAAAGGTGACTGTCAATGACTTGGCTCAGGCTTTGGGAAAAGACGGTTCCAAGGATTTTCGTGAGTTGATTAAAACCTTGTCCCTAATGGAAAGGAAGCACCAGATTCGTTTTGAAGAAGATGGTAGTCTGACATTAGAAATTAAGAAAAAACATGAGATTACTCTCAAGGGGATTTTTCATGCCCATAAAAATGGCTTTGGCTTTGTCAGTCTGGAAGGTGAGGAGGAAGACCTTTTTGTAGGAAAAAGCGATGTCAACTATGCTATTGATGGTGATACCGTTGAGGTCGTCATCAAGAAAGTCGCTGACCGAAATAAGGGAACAGCAGCAGAAGCAAAAATTATCGATATCTTAGAACACAGTCTGACAACAGTTGTTGGCCAAATCGTTCTAAATCAGGAAAAGCCCAAGTATGCTGGCTACATCCGTTCAAAGAATCAGAAAATCAGTCAACTGATTTATGTTAAGAAACCAGCCCTTAAACTCGAGGGAACCGAAGTTCTCAAGGTCTTTATCGATAAATACCCAAGCAAGAAACATGATTTCTTTGTTGCGAGTGTACTAGATGTGGTTGGGCATTCAACGGATGTCGGAATTGATGTTCTTGAGGTTTTGGAGTCTATGGACATTGTATCTGAGTTTCCAGAAGCTGTTGTCAAGGAAGCAGAAAGTGTTCCTGATGCTCCGTCTCAAAAGGATATGGAAGGTCGTCTGGATCTAAGAGATGAGATTACCTTTACCATTGATGGTGCGGATGCCAAGGACTTGGACGATGCGGTGCATATCAAGACCTTGAAAAATGGAAATCTAGAGCTTGGTGTTCACATCGCAGATGTTTCCTACTATGTGACCGAGGGTTCTGCCCTTGACAAGGAAGCCCTTAACCGAGCGACTTCAGTCTATGTAACAGACCGAGTGGTTCCAATGCTTCCAGAACGACTGTCAAATGGCATCTGTTCCCTCAATCCTCAAGTTGACCGCCTGACCCAGTCTGCCATTATGGAAATTGATAAACATGGTCGTGTAGTCAACTACACCATTACACAAACAGTTATCAAGACCAGTTTTCGTATGACCTATAGCGATGTCAATGATATCCTATCAGGTGACGAGGAGAAGAGACAAGAATATCAGAAAATTGTTCCAAGTATCGAACTCATGGCCAAGCTTCATGAAACTTTAGAAAATATGCGTGTGAAACGTGGAGCCCTCAATTTTGATACCAATGAAGCGAAGATTTTAGTGGATAAACAGGGTAAGCCTGTTGATATCGTCCTTCGTCAGCGTGGCATTGCCGAGCGTATGATTGAGTCCTTCATGTTGATAGCCAACGAAACAGTTGCCGAGCATTTTAGCAAGCTGGATCTACCTTTCATTTATCGAATTCACGAGGAACCTAAGGCTGAAAAAGTTCAGAAGTTTATTGACTATGCTTCGAGCTTTGGCTTGCGCATTTATGGGACTGCCAGTGAGATTAGCCAAGAGACCCTCCAAGACATCATGCGTGCTGTTGAGGGAGAACCTTATGCAGATGTATTGTCCATGATGCTTCTCCGTTCCATGCAACAGGCCCGTTATTCTGAGCATAATCACGGCCACTATGGACTAGCGGCTGACTACTATACTCACTTTACTAGTCCCATTCGACGTTATCCAGACCTTCTTGTTCATCGTATGATTAGGGATTACGGACGTTCTAAGGAAATAGCAGAGCATTTTGAGCAAGTGATTCCAGAGATTGCGACGCAGTCTTCCAACCGCGAACGTCGTGCCATTGAGGCTGAGCGTGAAGTCGAAGCTATGAAAAAGGCTGAGTACATGGAAGAATACGTGGGTGAAGAGTACGATGCTGTTGTATCAAGTATCGTCAAATTCGGTCTCTTTGTTGAATTGCTAAATACGGTTGAAGGCTTGATTCACATCACAAATTTGCCTGAGTTCTACCATTTCAATGAACGTGATTTGACTCTGCGTGGGGAGAAATCAGGAACAACCTTCCGTGTAGGTCAGCAAATCCGTATCCGAGTTGAAAGAGCCGACAAGATGACGGGTGAAATTGACTTCTCTTATATCCCAAGTGAGTTTGATGTGATTGAAAAAGGCTTGAAACAGTCTAGTCGTAGTGAGAGAGGACGTAGTTCAAGTCGTCGTTCAGATAAGAAGGAAGACAAGAGAAAATCAGGACGTTCAAATGATAAGCGCAAGCATTCACAAAAAGACAAGAAGAAAAAAGGAAAGAAACCTTTTTATAAGGAAGTAGCTAAGAAAGGAGCCAAGCATGGCAAAGGGCGAGGGAAAGGTCGTCGCACAAAATAAAAAAGCGCGGCACGACTATACAATCGTAGATACACTAGAGGCAGGGATGGTCCTGACTGGAACTGAAATCAAGAGTGTACGAGCTGCTCGAATCAATCTCAAGGACGGCTTTGCCCAAGTAAAAAATGGGGAGGTTTGGTTGAGCAATGTTCATATCGCTCCTTACGAAGAGGGGAATATCTGGAACCAAGAACCAGAACGTCGTCGCAAGCTCCTGCTCCATAAGAAACAAATTCAAAAATTAGAGCAAGAAACCAAAGGAACTGGAATGACCCTGGTTCCCCTTAAAGTCTATATCAAAGATGGTTATGCCAAGCTTCTTTTGGGGCTTGCTAAAGGGAAGCATGACTATGATAAACGGGAGTCAATCAAACGACGTGAGCAGAATCGCGATATTGCGCGTGTGATGAAAGCAGTCAACCAACGATAAAAAGAGGAAATGAAAATGGAAAAATTAGTTGCCTATAAACGTATGCCTTTGTGGACTAAAGAAACCATGCCAGAGGCGGTTCAGCAAAAGCACAATACCAAGGTGGGTACTTGGGGCAAGATTACTGTTTTAAAAGGAACTCTCAAGTTTATTGAATTGACAGAGGATGGTGAGGTTATAGCTGAACACCTCTTTGAAGCAGGAGCCGACAATCCTATGGCGCAACCACAAGCTTGGCACCGAGTGGAGGCTGCTACAGATGATGTGGAATGGTACTTGGAATTTTATTGTAAACTTGAGGATTATTTCCCTAAAAAATACAATACTAATCCTGTCCATTCAGAGGTCCTAGAGGCTATGCAGACGGTAAAACCAGGGAAGGCCTTGGATTTGGGTTGTGGGCAGGGTCGTAATTCCCTCTTTTTGGCCCAGCAAGGATTTGATGTGACAGCCGTGGATCAAAATGAATTATCTCTTGAAATCTTGCAAAGTATTGTGGAGCAGGAAGACTTGGACATGCCTGTTGGTCTTTACGATATCAATTCAGCTAGTATTGGGCAAGAGTATGATTTCATCGTCTCGACAGTTGTTTTGATGTTTTTGCAGGCAGCCCGCATTCCTGCTATTATTCAAAATATGCAGGAGCATACCACGGTCGGTGGCTACAATCTTATCGTTTGTGCAATGGACACGGAGGATTATCCTTGCTCAGTGAACTTCCCATTTACTTTTAAGGAAGGTGAATTGGCAGACTATTACAAGGACTGGGAATTGGTTAAGTATAATGAAAATCCAGGTCATTTGCACCGTCGCGATGAAAATGGCAATCGTATTCAACTACGCTTTGCGACCATGCTAGCTAAAAAAATTAGATAAACATGAATTAAGATTAGGAAATTTCCTGATCTTTTTTCTTTTTTACGAATAATATAGAAAAGGAGGGAAATCATGTTTGTTGCGAGAGATGCTAGCGGACAGTTGGTAAATGTGTTAGAAGACAAGCTTGAGAAGCAGGCATATACCTGCCCAGCTTGTGGGGGTCAACTCCGTTTGCGTCAAGGACCAAGTGTCCGGACACATTTTGCCCATAAATCCTTAAAAGACTGTGAATATTCTTTTGAAAATGAAAGTCCAGAACACTTGGCAAATAAGGAATTCCTCTATCACTGGTTGAAAAAAGAGACAGAGGTGAAATTAGAATACCCGCTTCCAGAGCTTAAACAGATTGCGGATGTATTTGTAAGTGGCAATCTAGCTCTAGAAGTTCAGTGTAGTCCCTTGCCTCAAAAAGTTCTTAAAGAGCGTAGCGAAGGCTATCGTAGTCAGGGTTACCAAGTACTGTGGTTGCTGGGAGAAAAACTTTGGCTTAAGGAGCGGTTGACCCGTCTGCAACAAGGTTTTCTTTATTTCAGTCAAAATATGGGCTTTTATGTTTGGGAATTGGGCAGGGAAAAGCAGGTTTTAAGACTCAAATATCTCATCCACCAGGATCTCCGAGGTAAACTCCATTATCAAATCAAGGAATTTCCCTATGGACAAGGTAGTCTACTGGATATATTACGTCTTCCCTATAAGAAACAACAAATCTCTCATTTTACAGTTTCTCAGGACAAGGATATCTGTCGTTATATTCAACAGCAACTTTATTATGAAAATCCCATTTGGATGAAAGAACAAGCAGAAGCGTATCAGAAGGGGGAAAATCTCCTGACCTATGAGCTAAAAGAATGGTATCCACAAATTCGACCACTAGTAGGTGAGTTTTACCAAATTGAGAAAGATTTGACTAGCTATTATAAGCATTTTCAAACCTATTACCAAAAAAATCCTCAAAATGATTGGCAAAAGCTCTATCCACCAGCCTTTTATCATCAATATTTCATGAAAAATATGGTAGAATAGAGAAGATGGAGGAATCTAATGGTATTACAAAGACATGAAATAAATGAAAAAGATACATGGGACCTATCAACAATCTACCCAACTGACCAGGCTTGGGAAGAAGCCTTAAAAGATTTAACAGAACAATTGGAGAAAGTAGCCCAGTATGAAGGCCATCTCTTGGATAGTGCGGATAACCTACTAGAAATCACTGAATTTTCTCTTGAAATGGAACGCCAGATGGAGAAGCTTTACGTCTATGCTCATATGAAGAATGACCAGGACACCCGTGAAGCTAAGTACCAAGAGTACTATGCCAAGTCCATGACGCTCTACAGCCAGCTAGACCAGGCCTTTTCATTCTATGAGCCTGAATTTATGGAGATTAGTGAAGAGCAGTATGCTGCCTTTTTAGAGGCTCAACCAAAATTGCAGGTTTATCAACACTATTTTGACAAGCTTTTACAAGGCAAGGAACACGTTCTATCACAACGCGAAGAAGAATTATTGGCTGGAGCTGGAGAAATCTTTGGTTCGGCAAGTGAAACCTTCGCTATCTTGGACAATGCGGATATTGTGTTCCCTTATGTCCTCGACGATGATGGTAAGGAAGTTCAACTCTCTCATGGGACTTACACACGTTTGATGGAGTCTAAAAATCGTGAGGTGCGTCGTGGTGCTTATCAAGCACTTTATGCGACTTATGAACAATTCCAACATACCTATGCCAAAACCTTGCAAACCAATGTTAAGGTGCAAAACTACCGTGCCAAAGTTCGTAACTACAAGAGTGCGCGTCATGCAGCCCTAGCGGCCAATTTTGTTCCAGAGAGTGTTTATGACAATTTGGTAGCAGCAGTTCGCAAGCATTTGCCACTCTTGCATCGTTACCTTGAACTTCGTTCAAAAATCTTGGGAATTTCAGACCTCAAGATGTACGATGTCTACACACCACTTTCATCTGTTGAATACAGTTTTACCTACCAAGAAGCCTTGAAAAAAGCAGAAGAAGCCTTGGCAGTCTCAGGGTGAGGATTACTTGAGCCGTGTTAAACGTGCCTTCAGTGAGCGTTGGATTGATGTTTACGAAAATCAAGGCAAGCGTTCAGGGGCTTACTCTGGTGGTTCTTACGATACAAATGCCTTTATGCTTCTTAATTGGCAGGACAATCTAGACAATCTCTTTACTCTTGTTCATGAAACAGGTCATAGTATGCATTCAAGCTATACTCGTGAAACGCAGCCTTATGTTTACGGAGATTATTCTATCTTCTTGGCTGAGATTGCCTCAACCACTAATGAAAATATCTTGACAGAGAAATTATTGGAAGAAGTGGAAGACGACGCAACGCGCTTTGCTATTCTCAATAACTTCCTAGACGGTTTCCGTGGAACAGTTTTCCGCCAAACTCAATTTGCCGAGTTTGAACACGCAATCCATCAAGCAGACCAAAATGGAGAAGTCTTGACAAGTGATTTCTTAAATAAACTCTACGCAGACTTGAACCAAGAGTATTATGGTTTGAGTAAGGAAGACAATTCTGAAATCCAATACGAGTGGGCTCGCATTCCACACTTCTACTATAACTACTATGTATACCAATATTCAACTGGCTTTGGCGGGTCTCAGCCTTGGCTGAAAAGATTGTCCATGGTAGTCAAGAAGACCGTGACCGCTATATCGACTACCTCAAGGCAGGTAAATCTGACTATCCACTTAATGTCATGAGAAAAGCTGGTGTTGATATGGAGAAGGAAGATTACCTAAACGATGCCTTTGCTGTCTTTGAACGTCGTTTGAATGAGTTTGAAGCCCTTGTTGAAAAATTGGGATTGGCATAAGATGGTTGAATCGTATAGTAAGAATGCCAACCATAACATGCGTCGTCCTGTTGTCAAAGAAGAAATTGTGGACTTGATGCGCCAGCGTCAAAAGCAAGTCACAGGTTCCCTGAAAGAATTGGAAGACTTTGCTCGCAAGGAAAATATTCCCATCATTCCCCATGAAACGGTTGCTTATTTCCGTTTTCTCATGGAAACCATGCAGCCTAAAAACATTCTGGAAATTGGGACGGCTATCGGTTTTTCAGCCCTTTTGATGGCAGAACATGCACCGAATGCAAAGATTACAACCATTGATCGCAATCCAGAAATGATTGGTTTTGCCAAGGAAAATTTTGCTCAATTTGACAGTCGCAAGCAAATTACGCTCCTAGAAGGAGATGCGGTAGATGTCTTATCTACCTTGACAGAGTCCTATGATTTCGTCTTTATGGATTCAGCCAAGTCTAAATACATCGTCTTTCTGCCAGAAATCCTCAAACATTTGGAAGTCGGTGGTGTGGTTGTCTTGGATGATATTTTCCAAGGTGGTGATGTTGCCAAGGACATTATGGAGGTTCGTCGTGGCCAGCGAACTATTTATCGAGGCCTTCAAAGATTATTTGATGCAACCTTAGACAATCCAGGACTCACTGCAACATTAGTACCTTTAGGAGACGGCATTCTCATGCTTCGTAAAAATGTAGCAGATGTTCAATTGCCTGACAGCGAATAATTTTCAGAAAAATTTAAGAAAATATAGTAAAATAGATAGGGTAACACTTATCTCAAAGGAGTAGACATGAAGAAAAAACTATTGGCAGGTGCCATTACACTATTATCAGTAGCAACTTTAGCAGCTTGTTCGAAAGGTTCAGAAGGGGCAGACCTTATTAGTATGAAAGGGGATGTCATCACAGAACATCAATTTTATGAGCAAGTGAAAATCAATCCTTCAGCCCAACAAGTCTTGTTGAACTTGACTATTCAAAAAGTATTTGAGAAGCAATATGGATCAGAAGTAGATGACAAAGAAATCGATGATATCATTTCTGGAGAAGAAAAACAATATGGTGAGAATTACCAACGTGTCTTATCACAATCAGGTATGACTCTTGAAACACGTAAAGCACAAATTCGTACAAGTAAATTAGTTGAATTTGCAGTTAAAAAGGCTGCAGAAGCTGAATTAACTGATGAAGCGTATAAGAAAGCATTTGAGAGCTATACTCCGGACGTAACTGCTCAAATTATTCGTCTTGATAATGAGGATAAAGCGAAAGAAGTCCTCGAAAAAGCTAAGGCAAGTGGCGCAGATTTCGCTCAATTAGCTAAAGATAACTCAACTGATGAGAAAACCAAAGCTAACGGTGGTGAAATTACTTTTGATTCAGCTTCAACAGAGGTACCAGATCAAGTTAAGAAAGCAGCTTTTGCCTTGGATGTTAATGGCATTTCTGATGTCATTATAGCTACTGGTACTCAAGCATACAGCAGTCAGTATTACATTGTAAAACTCATTAAGAAAACAGAAAAGTCATCTAATATCGATGACTACAAAGAAAAATTGAAAACTGTTATCTTGACTCAAAAACAAAATGATGCATCATTTGTTCAAAGTATTGTCGGAAAAGAATTGCAAGCAGCTAATATCAAGGTTAAAGACCAAGCCTTCCAAAATATCTTTACCCAATATATCGGTGGTGGCGATTCAAGCTCAAGCAGTTCTTCAAAAGAATAAAACAGAAAAGAGCCAAGTGCTCTTTTTCTTATGAGAAAATCTTCTATCTTAAGGGTAAGAGTTTTTTTCTTTCGGAAAAAATGGTATAATAGCAATCAAAACTAGAAAATAAACGGAATTTGGGAATAATTTCTTTTGTTCTCATTAGATTGGTGATACTATGAAGATTAGTAAGAGGCACCTGTTAAACTATTCTATTCTAGTTCCTTACTTACTTTTATCTATTTTGGGCTTGATTGTAGTCTATTCTACAACCAGTGCCATTCTTATCGAAGAAGGTAAAAGTGCCCTCCAATTGGTTCGAAGTCAGGGAATGTTTTGGATATTTAGTTTAATATTGATTGCCTTGATATATAAGCTGAAATTGAATTTTTTGAGAAAAGAACGACTGTTATTTATTGTTATGTTTGTTGAGCTGATTCTCTTAGCTCTGGCTCGGCTAATTGGTACGCCAGTCAATGGAGCCTATGGTTGGATTTCAGTAGGACCTTTGACCATTCAGCCAGCTGAGTATTTGAAGATTATCATCGTCTGGTACTTGGCCCAACGTTTTTCAAAACAACAGGATGAAATTGGTGTTTACGATTTTCAAGTTTTAACTCAAAATCAATGGATTCCTCGAGCTTTTAATGATTGGCGTTTTGTCCTCTTGGTAATGATAGGAAGTTTGGCCATTTTCCCAGATTTGGGGAATGCTACCATATTAGCTCTGGTCGCCTTGATTATGTATACAGTTAGTGGGATTGCTCATCGTTGGTTTATAGCCTTTATCGGTATATTGTTTGGAGTTTCAGCCCTATCCTTATCAACTATCTCTATGATTGGGGTTGATAAGTTTTCAAAAGTTCCAGTATTTGGTTACGTTGCCAAGCGTTTCAGTGCCTACTTTAATCCCTTTGCTGATTTGGCAGGAGCAGGCCACCAACTTGCAAATTCCTACTTTGCCATGGTAAATGGTGGTTGGTTTGGTCTAGGATTAGGAAATTCAATTGAAAAACGTGGTTATTTACCAGAGGCCCATACAGATTTTGTATTTTCAATTGTCATTGAAGAGTTTGGATTTGTGGGAGCCAGCTTGATTTTAGCCCTTGTCTTTTTCCTGATTTTACGAATTATCCTAGTAGGTATTCGTGCTAAGAATCCCTTTAATTCCATGATGGCGATTGGGGTTGGGGGGATGATGCTGGTACAGGTATTTGTCAATATCGGTGGAATTTCTGGCATTATTCCTTCGACGGGAGTAACCTTCCCCTTCTTATCACAAGGGGGGAACAGTCTCCTAGTCTTGTCTGTAGCCATCGCCTTTGTCTTAAATATTGATGCAAGTGAAAAACGTGCCCAATTATATGAGGAGTTAGAAACTCACTCATCAAACTATATGTAGAGTTGATAGTGGAAAGGATGACCTATGTCTCTTCAAAAATTAGAAAACTATAGTAATAAAGCTGTCGTGCAAGAGGAAGTATTAATTTTAACAGAATTGTTAGAAGATATCACTAAAAATATGCTTGCCCCAGAGACTTTTGCAAAAATCATGGAGTTGAAAGAATTATCAACTCAAGAAGATTATCAAGGCTTGAACCAATTGGTTACTAGCCTGACAAATGATGAAATGGCTTATATTTCACGCTATTTCTCAATTTTGCCTCTCTTGATTAATATTTCAGAAGACGTGGATTTGGCCTATGAAATCAACCACCAAAATAATATCGATCAAGATTATCTTGGGAAATTATCAGCAACAATCAAAATGGTTGCAGAAAAAGACAATGCGGTTGAAATTCTAGAACACTTGAATGTTGTCCCTGTTTTGACTGCCCATCCAACACAAGTGCAACGTAAGAGTATGTTGGATTTGACCAACCATATCCATACCCTCTTGCGTAAGTATCGTGATGTGAAATTAGGATTGATTAATAAGGAAAAATGGCATAATGATCTCCGTCGTTACATTGAGATTATCATGCAAACAGATATGATTCGTGAAAAGAAATTGAAAGTAACCAATGAAATCACGAATGTTATGGAATACTACAATAGTTCATTCCTGAAAGCTGTTCCTCATTTGACTGCTGAGTACAAGCGTCTGGCTAAAAAACATGGACTGGAGTTGAAACATCCTAAACCAATTACCATGGGAATGTGGATTGGTGGAGACCGTGATGGGAATCCTTTTGTTACAGCAGATACCTTGAAACAATCTGCTATGACTCAGTGTGAAGTCATCATGAACTACTATGATGAAAAGATTTACCAACTTTATCGTGAATTCTCTCTCTCAACCAGTATTGTCAATGTGAGCAAGCAAGTCAGAGAAATGGCTCGTCAGTCTAAGGATAACTCGATTTATCGTGAAAAAGAGCTTTACCGTCGTGCCTTGTTTGATATTCAATCAAAAATCCAAGCAACAAAAACCTATCTGATTGAGGATAAGGAAGTTGGGGCTCGCTATGAAACAGCTAATGATTTTTATAAGGATTTAATTACCATTCGTGATTCCCTCTTGGAAAACAAGGGTGAAGCACTGATTTCTGGTGATTTTGTTGAGTTAATTCAGGCAGTTGAAATTTTTGGTTTCTATTTGGCATCTATTGACATGCGTCAAGATTCTAGTGTTCATGAAGCCTGTGTAGCTGAACTTTTGAAATCAGCAGGTATTCATTCTCATTATAGCGAACTAAGTGAAGAAGAAAAATGCCAGCTTCTCTTGAAAGAATTGGAAGAAGATCCACGTATTCTTTCTGCCACTCATGTTGAAAAATCAGAGTTACTTGAAAAAGAATTAGAAATCTTTAAGGCTGCTCGTAAGTTGAAAGATAAGTTGGGAGATGATGTCATTCGTCAGACAATCATTTCACATGCAACCAGCGTATCAGACATGTTGGAATTGGCTATCTTGCTAAAAGAAGTAGGGTTAGTTGATAAAGAAAGAGCCCGTGTCCAAATCGTTCCTCTCTTTGAGACAATTGAGGACTTGGATCACTCAGAAGAAACTATGAGAGAATACCTTTCTCTTCCTCTTGCTAAGAAATGGATTGCTTCGCGCAATAATTACCAAGAAATCATGCTTGGCTACTCTGATAGTAATAAAGATGGTGGTTACCTTTCATCATGTTGGACTCTCTACAAGGCTCAACAACAACTGACTGCCATTGGAGATGAATTTGGTGTTAAGGTTACCTTCTTCCATGGTCGTGGTGGAACTGTCGGTCGTGGTGGTGGACCAACCTATGAAGCTATCACATCTCAACCGCTTAAGTCTATCAAGGACCGTATCCGCTTGACAGAGCAGGGGGAAGTAATTGGCAATAAATACGGTAACAAAGATGCTGCCTATTATAACCTTGAAATGTTAGTATCTGCAGCCATTAACCGTATGATTACTCAGAAGAAGAGCGATACCAATACATCCAATCGTTATGAAGCTATTATGGACCAAGTGGTGGACTGCAGTTACGATATCTACCGTGATTTGGTCTTTGGCAATGACCATTTCTATGATTATTTCTTTGAGTCAAGTCCAATCAAGGCTATTTCAAGCTTTAATATCGGTTCACGTCCAGCTGCTCGTAAGACGATTACTGAAATCGGTGGTTTACGCGCTATCCCTTGGGTATTCTCATGGTCGCAAAGCCGTGTCATGTTCCCTGGCTGGTATGGAGTTGGTTCAAGCTTCAAAGAATTTATTGATAAGAATCCAGAAAATATCGCTATCCTACGAGATATGTACCAAAATTGGCCTTTCTTCCAGTCACTTCTTTCAAATGTTGACATGGTCTTGTCAAAATCAAATATGAATATTGCTTTTGAATATGCCAAACTTTGTGAAGATGATCAAGTAAAAGCGATTTATGAGACTATTCTAAATGAATGGCAAGTTACCAAGGAAGTCATCTTGGCTATCGAAGGTTACGATGAACTCTTGGCTGAAAATCCATATCTAAAAGCAAGTTTGGATTACCGTATGCCTTACTTTAATATTCTCAACTATATCCAGTTGGAGTTGATTAAACGTCAACGTCGTGGAGAATTATCAAGCGATCAAGAAAAATTAATCCATACAACCATCAACGGAATTGCGACAGGATTGCGTAATTCAGGCTGATACCTATCAAACTTCCTCTTTTCTATAGGGGAAGTTTTTGAATAGTTCAAAAAAATGCTAAAAGAGTCTTGACAAGTATTTGAAAAATGATATAATTTAACCATTCAGAAAAGTAATCATATAAACTTTTTAGAGAGTCTGTGGTAGCTGAAAACAGATAAGTGGTGATGATGAAGATTGGGCTGAATGTTATTTAGAATTTGAAATCATAAAAATTCGGTGAGCACACCTTACAGTGCATCTCGTTATTGCGAGACAGAGTGATAGGGAAATTCCCTATAATTGAGGTGGTACCGCGCATCGACGTCCTCACACAAGTTTTTTGTGTGAGGACTTTTTTGATGGAGGTTAGTATGGAAAGAAAACGATGGCGTCGCTTGTTTAGATAAGTGAAGTATTTTAAAGGAATTAAAAAGGAGAAATAGAATGAAAAATAAACGTTTAATTGGAATTATCGCTGCATTAGCGGTCTTAGTAGCAGGAAGCTTGATTTACTCTTCAATGAATAAACCAGAAGCTAAGAATGAAAAGAAAGTTGCCAAAGTTGGTGTTCTTCAGTTTGTGAGCCATCCATCTCTTGACTTGATTTATAAAGGGATTCAAGATGGACTTGCAGAAGAAGGTTATAAAGATGATCAGTTGAAGATTGACTTTATGAACTCAGAAGGTGACCAAAGTAAGGTTGCGACAATGAGTAAACAATTGGTTGCAAATGGTAATGACCTTGTGGTTGGTATCGCAACACCAGCTGCTCAAGGTTTGGCTAGTGCAACAAAAGACCTACCGGTCATCATGGCTGCTATTACAGACCCAATCGGTGCCAACTTGGTTAAAGATTTGAAAAAACCAGGTGGCAACATTACAGGGGTATCTGACCACAACCCAGCTCAACAACAAGTTGAACTCATCAAGGCTTTAACACCAAATGTGAAAACAATTGGAGCACTTTACTCAAGCAGCGAAGACAATTCAAAAACACAGGTAGAAGAATTTAAGGCTTATGCTGAAAAAGCAGGTTTGACAGTAGAAACATTTGCAGTTCCTTCAACAAACGAAATTGCTTCAACAGTTAACGTTATGACTAGCAAGGTCGATGCTATCTGGGTTCCAATTGATAACACTATTGCTTCAGCCTTCTCAACTGTGGTATCAAGCAACCAATCAGCTAAAAAACCAATCTACCCAAGCGCAACTGCCATGGTAGAAGCAGGTGGTTTGGCATCCGTTGTAGTTGACCAACATGACCTTGGTGTGGCAACTGGTAAAATGATTGCGCAAGTTTTGAAAGGTGCAAAACCAGCTGATACTCCAGTCAATGTCTTTTCAACTGGTAAGTCAGTGATCAACAAAAAATTGGCACAAGAATTAGGTATTACGATTCCTGAATCTGTTCTAAAAGAAGCAGGACAAGTGATTGAATAATCTAGAATGGAGGAGTTGGGGACATCTCCTCCAATTTTTTACAATAGAAATCATATAGAAAAGGTTAAGAAACAGATGATATTATCTATTATTTCTCAAGGATTTGTCTGGGCTATTTTAGGTCTGGGAATCTTTATGACATTTAGGATTTTAAACTTTCCAGATATGACGACAGAAGGTTCCTTCCCTCTTGGGGGAGCTGTTGCTGTCACTCTGATAACCAAAGGTGTAAATCCCTTTTTAGCGACACTTGTTGCTGTAGGAGCAGGGTGTTTGGCTGGAATGGCAGCAGGACTTCTTTATACAAAAGGGAAGATCCCAACTTTGCTCTCAGGGATTTTGGTGATGACTTCCTGTCACTCTATCATGCTCTTGATTATGGGACGTGCAAATTTAGGACTGCTTGGAACTAAGCAAATTCAAGATGTTTTACCTTTTGATTCAGACTTGAACCAACTCTTGACAGGTCTCATCTTTGTCAGTCTTGTTATTGTTCTCATGCTCTTTTTCTTGGACACTAAACTCGGACAAGCCTATATTGCTACAGGTGACAATCCTGATATGGCTAGAAGTTTCGGGATTCATACTGGTCGCATGGAGCTTATGGGCTTGGTCTTATCAAATGGTGTGATTGCCCTTGCAGGTGCTCTTATTGCCCAGCAAGAAGGTTATGCCGATGTATCTCGAGGAATTGGGGTTATCGTTGTAGGTCTTGCAAGTTTGATTATTGGGGAAGTTATTTTTAAGAGTTTGAGCTTAGCAGAGCGCCTGGTTGCCATCGTTGTAGGTTCTATCGCCTATCAATTCTTAGTGTGGGCAGTTATCGCTCTTGGCTTTAATACAAGTTACCTTCGTTTGTACAGCGCCGTGATTTTAGCAGTCTGCCTCATGATTCCAACATTTAAGCAAACAATCTTGAAAGGAGCCAAATTAAGCAAATGACAGCAATTGTAGAATTAAAAAATGCAACCAAAGTCGTTAAAAATGGCTTTGATGAAGAAAAGATTATTTTAAATGATGTTTCCTTAGAAATTTTTGAACAGGATTTCATCACGATTTTAGGTGGAAATGGAGCTGGGAAATCAACTCTCTTTAACACTATTGCAGGAACCTTGTCATTAACCAGTGGAACTATTCGTATCTTGGGTGAAGATGTTACTAAGTTTTCACCCGAGAAGCGTGCCAAGTATCTGTCTCGAGTTTTCCAAGATCCAAGATGGGGACAGCTCCCCGTATGACGGTGGCTGAAAATCTTTTGATTGCCAAGTTTCGTGGTGAAAAGCGAGGACTGTTTCCGAGACGTCTGGCTAGCTATAAGGATGAGTTTCAGGCAACTATTGAAAAAGTGGGAAACGGTCTTGAGAAACACTTGAATACACCGATTGAGTTCTTATCAGGTGGACAAAGACAAGCCTTGAGTCTCTTGATGGCAACCTTGAAGCGTCCTGAATTACTCTTGTTAGATGAGCATACTGCAGCCCTTGATCCAAAGACCAGTGTGGCCTTGATGGAATTGACGGATGAATTTGTCAAGAATGATCAGCTGACAGCGCTTATGATTACTCATCATATGGAAGATGCTCTCAAATATGGCAATCGCTTGATTGTTATGAAGGAAGGTCGTATTATCCAAGATTTGACCCAAGAAGAAAAAGCAAAAATGAAAATCTCTGATTATTATCAACTCTTTGAATAAAGTAGGGAAAATGCGTGAAATGGTTTACTTTTTTTCTGAAATAAAGTATACTATATAAAGTAAACTATGATAACATGGAGGTATTGTGTATGGTTGACAAACAAGTCATTGAAGAAATCAAAAACAATGCCAACATTGTGGAAGTCATAGGAGATGTGATTTCTTTACAAAAGGCAGGACGGAACTATCTAGGGCTCTGTCCTTTTCATGGTGAAAAAACACCTTCTTTCAACGTTGTAGAAGACAAGCAGTTTTACCACTGTTTTGGTTGTGGTCGCTCTGGTGATGTCTTTAAATTCATCGAGGAGTACCAAGGGGTTCCCTTTATGGAGGCTGTCCAAATCTTAGGTCAGCGTGTCGGGATAGAGGTGGAAACACCGCTTTATAGTGAACAGAAGCCAGCTTCACCCCACCAAGCTCTTTATGATATGCACGAAGATGCTGCCAAATTTTATCATGCTATTCTCATGACAACGACCATGGGGGAAGAGGCCAGAAACTACCTTTATCAGCGTGGTTTGACAGATGAAGTGCTCAAGCATTTTCGGATTGGTTTAGCACCTCCAGAACGAAACTATCTCTATCAACGTTTGTCTGGTCAGTATCGTGATGAGGATTTCCTAGATTCAGGACTGTTTTATCTCTCGGATGCCAATCAATTTGTAGACACCTTTCACAATCGCATTATGTTTCCCCTGACAAATGACCAGGGAAAGGTTATTGCCTTCTCAGGTCGTATCTGGCAGAAAACGGATTCACAAACTTCTAAGTATAAAAATAGCCGATCGACTGCAATTTTTAACAAAAGTTACGAATTATATCATATGGATAGGGCAAAAAAATCTTCTGGTAAAACCAGTGAGATTTACCTGATGGAAGGATTCATGGATGTCATTGCAGCCTATCGGGCTGGAATCGAAAATGCTGTCGCATCTATGGGAACAGCCTTGAGTCGAGAGCATGTTGAGCATTTGAAAAGGCTAACTAAGAAGTTAGTTCTTGTTTATGATGGTGATAAGGCTGGGCAAGCTGCGACATTGAAAGCGCTGGACGAAATTGGTGACATGCCTGTGCAAATCGTTAGCATGCCTGATAACTTGGATCCTGATGAGTATCTACAAAAAAATGGACCAGTAGACTTGGCCTATCTATTAACGAAAACTCGTATTAGTCCGATTGAGTTTTACATTCATCAGTATAAGCCTGAAAACAGTGAAAATCTGCAGGCACAGATTGAGTTTATTGAAAAAATAGCTCCCTTGATTGTTCAAGAAAAATCTATTACTGCTCAAAACAGCTATATACATATTTTAGCTGACAGTCTGGCGTCCTTTGATTATGCCCAGATTGAGCAGATTGTTAATGAGAGTCGTCAGGCGCAAAGGCAGAATCGTATGGAAGGAATTTCCAGACCGACGCCAATCACTATGCCTGTCACCAAGCAGTTATCGGCTATTATGAGGGCAGAAGCCCATCTACTTTATCGAATGATGGAATCTCCCCTTGTTTTGAATGATTACCGTTTACGAGAAGACTTTGCACTTGACACTCCTGAATTTCAGGTTTTATATGACTTGCTTGGCCAGTATGGAAATCTTCCTCCAGAAGTTCTAGCAGAGCAGACAGAGGAAGTTGAAAGAGCATGGTATCAAGTTTTAGCTCAGGATTTACCATCTGAGATGTCACCTCAGGAACTTAGTGAAGTAGAAATGACTCGAAACAAGGCTCTCTTGAATCAGGACAATATGAGAATCAAAAAGAAGGTGCAGGAAGCTAGCCATGTAGGAGATACAGACACAGCCCTAGAAGAATTGGAACGTTTAATTTCCCAAAAGAGAAGAATGGAGTAATAATGGCAACAAAACAAAAAGAAGTAACAACATTTGACGTACAAGTAGCAGAATTTATCCGTAATCATAAACAAAAAGGGACAGCAACTGATGATGAAATCAATGCTAGTCTGGTGATTCCTTTTACCTTGGATGCTGATGGGATTGAAGATCTCTTGCAACGAATTCAGGATGCAGGGATTTCTATCACAGATAACGAAGGAAATCCAAGTGCGCGTGTTCTTAGTGCAGAAGAAGAGCCAGAACTCAGCGACGAGGACTTGATTGGTTCAACTTCGGCTAAGGTCAATGACCCTGTCCGTATGTACTTGAAAGAAATCGGGGTTGTTCCTCTCTTGACCAATGAAGAGGAAAAAGAATTGGCACTAGCAGTTGAAGCTGGTGATATCGAAGCCAAACAACGTCTTGCGGAAGCCAACCTTCGTTTGGTTGTTTCTATTGCTAAACGCTATGTCGGTCGCGGTATGCAGTTTCTTGACTTGATTCAAGAAGGAAACATGGGCTTGATGAAGGCGGTTGACAAGTTTGATTATTCTAAAGGGTTCAAGTTTTCAACTTACGCAACTTGGTGGATTCGTCAGGCTATCACTCGTGCTATTGCGGATCAAGCTCGTACTATCCGTATCCCAGTTCACATGGTTGAAACCATCAATAAATTGGTTCGTGAACAGCGTAATCTCCTTCAAGAATTGGGACAAGATCCAACACCAGAACAAATCGCTGAACGTATGGATATGACACCTGACAAGGTTCGTGAAATCTTGAAGATTGCCCAAGAACCGGTATCCCTTGAAACTCCTATTGGTGAAGAGGATGATAGCCACCTTGGGGACTTTATCGAAGATGAAGTGATTGAAAATCCAGTGGACTATACAACTCGTATCGTCTTGCGTGAGCAGTTGGATGAGGTCTTGGATACTCTTACAGACCGTGAAGAAAATGTTTTGCGTCTGCGTTTTGGGCTAGATGATGGTAAAATGCGTACCCTTGAAGATGTGGGTAAAGTCTTTAACGTGACTCGTGAGCGTATCCGTCAGATTGAAGCTAAAGCTTTGAGAAAACTACGCCAACCAAGTCGCAGCAAACCGCTTCGTGATTTTATTGAAGACTAAGAGTGAGGATGAATATGGCTTATACAGAAGAGCAAATTGAAAATATCAAAACACGAATTTTATCAGCCTTGGAAGAAGTTATTGACCCTGAGTTGGGAATCGATATTGTCAATCTTGGCTTGATCTATGAGATTCGTTTTGACGGTGACACAGGACAAACAGAGATTGATATGACTTTGACAACCATGGGGTGTCCCCTGGCAGACCTTTTGACGGATCAGATTTATGATGCAATGACAGAGGTGCCAGAAGTAACGGATACTGAGGTTAAATTAGTCTGGTATCCAGCCTGGACAGTTGAAAAAATGAGTCGTTATGCACGCATTGCCCTAGGCATTAAGTAAACATATAAAAACATGTGAGAGATTATTGGAAAAGCGAGGAAATTTCCCCCTCTTTTCCTCTAGTCTCTCCTTTCTTTTGCTGATTTTATTCAAAGAAAATGATATAATAGTAGTTATGGAAAAAAAGAAATTACGCATCAATATGTTGAGTTCAAGTGAGAAAGTAGCAGGACAAGGAGTTTCAGGTGCTTACCGTGAATTAGTTCGTCTTCTTCACCGTGATGCCAAGGACCAATTGATTGTTACAGAAAATCTTCCAATCGAGGCAGATGTGACTCACTTTCATACGATTGATTTCCCCTATTATTTATCAACATTCCAAAAGAAACGCTCGGGGAGAAAGATTGGCTATGTACATTTCTTACCTGATACACTTGAGGGGAGTTTGAAAATTCCATTTTTCTTAAAGGGAATTGTGAAACGCTATGTATTTTCTTTTTACAACCGGATGGAGCACTTGGTGGTGGTCAATCCGATGTTTATCGAGGATTTGGTGGCAGCTGGTATTCCACGTGAAAAAGTGACCTATATTCCTAACTTTGTAAACAAGGAAAAATGGCATCCTCTTCCACAGGAAGAGGTAGCGAGACTGCGTACAGAGCTAGGTCTTAGTGACAATCAGTTTATCGTAGTAGGTGCTGGTCAAGTTCAGAAACGTAAAGGGATTGATGACTTTATCCGTCTGGCTGAGGAATTGCCTGAAATTACCTTTATCTGGGCGGGTGGTTTCTCTTTTGGTGGCATGACAGATGGCTATGAACGCTACAAAAAAATTATGGAAAATCCCCCTAAAAATTTGATTTTTCCAGGTATTGTATCGCCAGAGCAGATGCGTGAATTGTATGCCCTAGCGGACCTTTTCTTGTTGCCTAGTTACAATGAGCTCTTTCCTATGACTATCCTAGAAGCTGCTAGTTGTGAAGCTCCTATTATGTTGCGTGATTTAGATCTTTATAAGGTAATTTTGGAGGGAAATTATCGGGCGACAGCAGATAGAGAAGAGATGAAAGAAGCTATTCTGGAATATCAAGCGAATCCTGCTGCTTTAAAAGATTTGAAAGAAAAAGCTAAGAATATTTCTAGAGAGTATTCTGAAGAGCATCTGTTACAAATCTGGTTGGACTTTTATGAAAAACAAGACGCTTTAGGGAGAAAGTAAAAAGTGAGGTAATCTATGCGAATTGGTTTATTTACAGATACCTATTTTCCTCAGGTTTCAGGTGTTGCGACCAGTATTCGAACCTTGAAAACAGAACTTGAAAAGCAGGGGCATGCTGTTTTTATCTTTACTACGACAGATAAGGATGTCAATCGCTACGAAGATTGGCAAATCATCCGTATTCCAAGTGTTCCTTTCTTTGCTTTTAAGGATCGCCGCTTTGCCTACCGAGGTTTTAGCAAGGCGCTTGAAATTGCTAAACAATATCAACTGGATATTATCCATACTCAGACAGAATTTTCTCTTGGCTTGTTGGGGATTTGGATTGCGCGTGAATTGAAGATTCCAGTCATCCATACCTATCACACCCAATACGAAGACTACGTGCATTATATTGCTAAGGGTATGTTGATTCGTCCTAGTATGGTCAAGTATTTGGTTAGAGGTTTTTTACATGATGTAGATGGAGTCATTTGCCCGAGTGAGATTGTCCGTGACTTGTTATCTGACTATAAGGTTAAGGTTGAAAAACGGGTCATTCCAACTGGGATTGAATTAGCTAAGTTTGAGCGTCCAGAAATCAAGCAAGAAAATCTGGAAGAACTGCGTAGTAAACTAGGGATTCAAGATGATGAAAAGATGTTGCTTAGTCTTTCCAGAATTTCCTATGAAAAAAATATTCAAGCAGTTTTAGCAGCTTTTGCAGAAGTTCTGAAAGAAGAAGACAAGGTCAAACTGGTGGTAGCTGGGGATGGTCCTTATCTGGATGACCTCAAAGAGCAAGCTCAGAAACTAGAGATTCAAGACTACGTCATCTATACAGGCATGATTGCTCCTAGTGAGACCGCTCTTTACTATAAGGCGGCGGATTTCTTCATCTCGGCATCGACAAGTGAAACGCAAGGTTTGACATACTTGGAAAGCTTAGCCAGTGGAACACCTGTCATTGCACATGGAAATCCTTATCTGGACAACCTGATCAGTGATAAAATGTTTGGAACCTTGTATTACGGTGAACATGATTTGGCTGGTGCTATTTTAGAGGCCCTGATTGCAACACCAGATATGGATGAGCATACCTTATCAGAGAAATTGTACGAGATTTCAGCTGAGAACTTTGGAAAACGAGTGCATGAGTTTTATCTGGATTCCATCATTTCAAATAACTTCCAGAAAGATTTAGCAAAGGATGATACGGTCAGCCAGCGTATCTTTAAGACAGTTTTGTATTTACCGCAACAGGTGGTCGCTGTACCGGTAAAAGGCTCTAGACGCATGCTGAAGGCTTCAAAAACACAGTTGATCAGCATAAGAGATTATTGGAAAGACCATGAAGAATAGAAAGAGGAATAGCTATGAAAAAACAATTGATGAGAAGTGGTAGTGATCAAAAAATTGCTGGAGTATGTGCTGGGGTCGCAAATTATTTTGATATTGATCCGACTATTGTTCGTGTAATATGGGGTGTTCTTGCATTTTGTTATGGGGCAGGAATTGTAGCTTATATCATTTTATGGATTATTGCGCCGGTAGCAAGTGACTATTGAAAACTAGCTGAATTCATGCTAAGATAATAGAAAATAGAATGTAACGAAGGAGATAAAAATGGCATTTGGAGATAATGGAAAACGTAAAAAAACTATGTTTGAGAAATTAACCTTGCTTATCGTACTTATCATGTTAGTAGCAAGTATTTTGGGGATTTTTGCAACTGCAATTGGTGCCCTCAGTAATCTATAAAATAGATTAAAGAAAATTTTGTGACTGGGATTTCCCAGCCCTTTTTTAAAGTGAGAAGAAAAAATGAGTATGTTTTTAGATACAGCCAAGATCAAGGTCAAGGCTGGTAATGGTGGCGATGGTATGGTTGCCTTTCGCCGTGAAAAATATGTCCCTAATGGCGGTCCTTGGGGTGGTGACGGTGGTCGTGGAGGTAATGTGGTCTTCGTTGTAGACGAAGGTCTACGTACTCTCATGGATTTCCGCTACAATCGTCATTTCAAGGCTGATTCTGGTGAAAAAGGAATGACCAAAGGGATGCATGGGCGTGGTGCTGAGGATCTTAGAGTTCGAGTACCACAAGGAACGACTGTGCGTGATGCCGAGACTGCCAAGGTCTTGACAGATTTGATTGAACATGGGCAAGAATTTATCGTTGCCCACGGTGGTCGTGGTGGTCGTGGAAATATCCGCTTTGCAACACCAAAAAATCCTGCACCGGAAATATCTGAAAATGGAGAACCAGGTCAGGAACGTGAGTTACAATTGGAATTAAAAATCTTGGCAGATGTTGGTTTAGTAGGCTTCCCCTCTGTTGGGAAATCAACACTTTTAAGTGTTATCACCTCAGCTAAGCCTAAAATTGGTGCCTACCACTTTACGACAATTGTGCCAAATCTAGGAATGGTTCGTACCCAATCAGGTGAATCCTTTGCAGTAGCTGATTTACCAGGTTTGATTGAAGGAGCTAGTCAGGGAGTCGGTCTGGGAACTCAGTTCCTCCGTCACATCGAGCGTACACGTGTCATCCTTCACATCATTGATATGTCAGCTAGTGAAGGGCGTGATCCATATGAGGATTATCTTGCTATCAATAAAGAGCTAGAGTCATACAATCTCCGTTTGATGGAGCGTCCACAGATTATCGTAGCCAATAAGATGGATATGCCTGAGAGTCAGGAAAATCTTGTAGAATTCAAGAAAAAATTGGCTGAAAACTACGATGAATTTGAAGACTTACCAGCTATTTTCCCAATTTCTGGATTGACCAAGCAAGGTTTGGCTACGCTTTTGGATGCTACAGCAGAATTGTTAGATAAGACACCAGAATTCTTGCTCTATGATGAGTCTGATATGGAAGAAGAAGCTTACTATGGATTTGATGAGGAAGAAAAAGCCTTTGAAATTAGTCGTGATGACGATGCGACATGGGTGCTTTCTGGTGAAAAACTCATGAAACTCTTTAATATGACCAACTTTGATCGTGACGAATCGGTCATGAAATTTGCCCGTCAATTACGTGGTATGGGGGTTGATGAAGCCCTTCGTGCGCGTGGTGCTAAAGATGGTGACTTGGTCCGAATTGGTAAATTTGAGTTTGAGTTTGTAGACTAGGAGACTGATATGGGAGATAAACCGATATCTTTCCGAGATGCGGATGGCAACTTTGTTTCCGCCGCAGATGTTTGGAATGAAAAGAAATTGGAAGAACTATTTAATCGTCTCAATCCAAATCGTGCCCTGAGATTAGCACGAACTAAAAAAGAAAATCCATCTCAGTAAAGAATATAAAAAATTCCGTGCCACATGAGACACGGAATTTTCTTATTCTTCAAAGAAAAATGGTGGAGCGAATTTTTTCAATTCTTCAAAGCATTTTTGAGCAGCTTCTGCATCTTCACAGATGACAAGACAAACATCATCCCCACAGAGGCTAGCAATAGCGTCAGGGAAGCTTAAGGCATCAATAATAGAACCAAAGGATTGAGCAAGTCCAGGAAGGGTTTTTAGTAGGACTTGGTGTTGAACTGGGCGCATCAAGACAAGAGCATCTTCCATGTAAATTTCGAGACGTTTTTCCCATTTTGAGATAGAACCTGTATTGAGCACGTAGTAAGAGTTGTCTTCTTCTCGTACTTTTGAAAGGTTCATGCTTTTAATATCTCTTGAAAGTGTAGCTTGTGTAACTTGAATATCATTATCGGCAAGAAGAGCTTGTAGCTCAGCTTGAGTATGAATCTTGTTTTTTGTTACAAGAGCTCGTATGAGTTGGTGTCGGTGTTCAGATTTATTCATAAAATGTTACTCCTTGTACCAGGTACAGAAAGCGTGGACTGAACGAAATCGTCAGTCGGGTGGTAAGCGGTATTGTCACGTATGATGATTTTAAAGTCAGTAGTATAAAGAACTATACGGAGAAAATCTCCATCTTTTAACTTGTCACTAGTTGGGTGGAGATGAATAGGATATCTATCCGTTTATCTACATTGGTGTCCCCCTACTAACAGTAAATCATTCAATTAGGGTAGCCTTTTGTCACGACTTGTTGTGAATTTACGATTAATGTTAATTCACAGAGATTTTCCAACATGTGGTGTGGTAGCGAGTATTATTAATGAGTATACATGTTGGTTAGGGTCTTAGTATCTTTTGTCCAAGCTCCCGTGTAGACTTATCATAAGCCTATATCGGGATTGCATTTGATACCAAGTTTATGTTTGTTTCAACTGTTTAAGTGGAAATCTTCCATTTTGAAAGTCTGATATCATACCTTTTGACAAGGTAAGAGAAGTGTAGACTGTTCAAGATCGACAGTCAGGTGGTAAGCGGTGTTGTCACGGATGGTGATTTCAAAGTCAGTAGTATAGAGGACTAAACGGAGAGTGTCTCCTTCTTTTAACTTGTAAATAGTCGGTTGCAGTTCAAACTGGATATCCATCCATTCATCTGCAGTAATATCCTCTACTAACAGTAAATCATTTCTATTTTGCAAATTGAGGTAGCCTTTTGTCACGACGCGATGTGTATTTTCACGAAAAGGCAATTCGTTGAGATTTTCCAACATGTGGTAGCGTCCATTATCAATGGTTCTAGCACCTAAAACAGCTGGATAAGGTTGCAGGTATTTCTTCTGTCCAAATTCTAGCAGTTGGGCAGATAAGAGCCCCTTATTTGTACTAGATTTGATACGAAGATTGAGTTGGGCACGACCGTTCAAGTGAAGATCTTTGGTTACAGGAAGGTCAATAGTAATCTGATTGGTTTTCCCTTGATAGAGTTCTGTATTGAAGGTCTGGTAGGTCTTACCATAGCGCTCAAAATCCTTATCTGGGTACTGGTTTTGAATGACTTTCTCTTCTTGACCAAGTGAGAAGGTTTCAAAGTTTTCTTGCCCACCGAAGGTATCAAGTGATAGCCAAGTCTGAGGGGCTGTATTGTCCTGCCAAATGACAGTAGGAAGTTGGAAATCTGTATCTTGTCCCAGTAATTTCTTTGTCAATAAGGCGTTCATGGACTCACGGAAGTCAATGGACTGCCAGTTGTTCATGTACACATGGGCGCCATTATGGAAAAAGAGGTGCTTATTTATATGAGTAGGAAGAGCATGGAACATCTGATAAACATGAAGTGGTTTGACATTCCAATCCTGTGAACCATGGGTAAAGACAACCTCTGCCTTTACTTTATCAGCATTGAGCAGATAGTTGCGGTCATGCCAAAATTGATTGTAGTCACCAGATTTGCGATCTAACTGCTCTTTTACTTTTTCTAAGTCAGCTTGGTGAGCCTCATTACCACGGATATAGTCGCCGGCCAAGAGATTGCGAGAGTAGGTCAGTTCAGCAAGGGAATCAAAGTCCTCACCTGGGTAACCACCTGGGCTAGTTACCAGACCGTTTTCACGGTAGTAGTTGTACCAAGAAGAAATACCAGCCTCGGCAATGATAACCTCTAAACCATCTACACCTGTAGTCGAAAGACCATTGGACATGGTACCTAGATAAGAAAGTCCAGTTGTGGCTACTTTTCCGTTTGACCAGTCAGCCTTGACTTGACGCTGGCGCGTGTGGTCAGTAAAGGCACGGCAACGACCATTAAGCCAATCGATGACATTTTTATAAGCCTCGATTTGCTGGTAGTCTCCATTAGTCATGAAACCTGTGGAGTCTTTGGTACCAACACCAGAGACATAGAGATTAGCAAAGCCTCGTGGAAGGAAGTAGTCGTTGAGAGTATAGCTAGCGTTGATGTGCGTTAGCTTTTCCTCGGCTTCTGATACAAGCTCAGCTTGACCTTGGGGTTGGACGAGATTGAGTTGAAGTTCTTTAAGCTCAATCTTGTGAGTAGGTTTGACCTCAAGCTCACCCTCCATCTTGTAGAGAGCCTTATCACTAGCCTTGTCATTGGTTCCCTGATGGTAGGGACTCGCTGTCATGATAGCAGGGATTTGCCCATCATAACGAGGACGAATAATGCTGACCTTGACTAGGTCTGGTAGACCTTTTTGGTCAGTATCGACACGAGACTCAACGTAAACGACTTCTCGAATGGCATCATGGCTAGAAAAAGTAGCCAAACTCTTGCCGTTAAAGTAGTGATAGTCATTATCCTCAGGAATAAGACCGTCGCTGACAAGTTGGTCGATAAGAGTGTTCCCCTTTTTAGTGCGAGTATTGAGTAACTGATAGAGATTTTCAATCAAGTCACCATATACAATGGGAAAACCAGTCTCTTTGCGAAAAGCTTCGCCGTCTTCAAAGTCAATCAAATAAGAAAATCCTAAAAGTTGAAAAGCCACAGTATAGAAAATATCTGCAGTCAACTCTTTATCTGATTGAAAAAATGTCAATAAGTCAGTTTCTTTATCAACTGCTAAACTGGATAGAGGATAGGAGCTGTTTTTAAAATTAAAAAAGAAACGAATAAGAAACGCTTCAAGCATTTGTTTATTTGTAATGTTGACTGGTAAATCAAATCCATACTTTTTTAATTCAAAGATAATTGTATCTCTAGGTAGTGCTAAATAGCTGAATTGATTAAAACGCATAAGACCTCCTATTTATGAAATATATTACATTTATTATATCAAAAAATAGAGAGAAAAGAAACTATAAAAATCAACAGAAATTATAATAAATAAAAATGAGTATTTATGAAATAAACATGTAAAATGATAAGCCTAAATACAAAAATATTAGTGATACTGTTAAAAATCGTGCAAGGATTGTCTAGTCAACTATGATTTGAGCTATTAGATATTAAAGCATCAGTAATAGTAATAGAAATTTTAAGAAAATGGTATAATATAGTGAGAACGATAGAGGAGAAGTGTAAATTGATCGCACAACTAGATACAAAAACAGTCTATAGTTTTATGGAGAGTGTCATTTCGATTGACAAGTATGTGAGAGCAGCAAAAGACTATGGCTACACTCATCTGGCTATGATGGATATTGACAATCTTTACGGGGCTTTCGATTTTCTAGAGGTTACAAAAAAATACGGCATTCATCCTTTGTTAGGGCTTGAAATGAATGTGCTTGTAGATGATAAGGATGTGAATTTGCGCTTTCTAGCTCTATCTAGTGTAGGCTATCAGCAGTTGATGAAGCTTTCAACAGCCAAGATGCAGGGGGAGAAAAGTTGGTCAGTTCTATCTCAGTATCTAGAGGATATTGCGGTAATTGTGCCTTATTTTGAAGAGCTTGAGTTGTTAAATCTAGGCTGTGATTACTATATAGGGGTTTACCCGGAAACACTAGCAAGCGAATTTCACCATCCTATTTTGCCATTGTATCGGGTCAATACATTTGAAAGTAAGGATAGAGAGGTTCTTCAAGTATTAACAGCGATTAAAGAAAATCTACCGCTCAGAGAAGTTCCTTTGCGTTCGAGACAAGATGTTTTTATATCAGCAAGTTCTTTAGAGAAACTATTCCAAGAACGTTTTCCTCAAGCCTTGGAAAACTTGGAAAAGCTTATTTCAGGTATCTCTTATGACTTGGATACTAGTCTGAAACTGCCTCGTTTTAATCCAGCAAGGCCAGCAGTAGAAGAATTGAGAGAACGTGCTGAATTGGGGCTTGCTCAGAAGGGGTTAACTGGTAAAGAATATCAAGACCGTCTAGACCAAGAATTGGCTGTTATTCATGATATGGGTTTTGATGATTATTTCTTGGTTGTCTGGGATTTGTTGCATTTTGGACGTTCGAATGGCTATTATATGGGAATGGGACGAGGTTCCGCAGTTGGTAGCTTGGTTTCCTATGCTCTAGACATTACAGGGATTGACCCAGTAAAGAAAAATCTGATTTTTGAACGTTTCCTTAATCGTGAACGCTATACCATGCCTGATATTGATATTGATATTCCTGATATTTATCGTCCAGATTTTATCAGATATGTTGGTAATAAATATGGTAGTAAACATGCGGCTCAAATCGTTACTTTTTCTACCTTTGGGGCCAAGCAAGCTTTACGTGATGTCTTGAAGCGCTTTGGTGTGCCAGAGTATGAATTGTCTGCAATTACCAAGAAAATTAGTTTTCGTGATAATCTCAAGTCGGCCTATGAGGCAATCTCCAGTTTCGTCAGCAAATCAATAGTAAGTTAGAATACCAAAAAGCCTTTGAAATTGCCTGCAAGATTGAGGGCTATCCAAGACAAACCTCTGTCCATGCGGCTGGTGTTGTAATCAGTGACCAAGATTTGACCAATTACATCCCTCTAAAACATGGTGACGAAATTCCACTGACCCAGTATGATGCTCATGGAGTCGAAGCAAGTGGACTTTTGAAAATGGATTTTCTGGGACTACGAAATTTGACCTTTGTTCAGAAAATGCAAGAGTTGCTTGCTGAAACAGAAGGTATTCACCTTAAAATTGAAGAAATAGATTTAGAAGACAAAGAAACTCTATCTCTTTTTGCATCTGGCAATACAAAAGGTATCTTTCAATTTGAACAACCTGGTGCCATTCGCTTGCTCAAACGTGTGCAACCAGTCTGTTTTGAAGATGTCGTAGCAACTACTTCCCTAAATCGACCAGGTGCTAGTGATTATATCAATAATTTTGTGGCAAGAAAACATGGGCAGGAAGAAGTGACTGTTCTCGATCCAGCTCTGGAGGATATTTTGGCTCCAACCTACGGCATCATGCTCTATCAGGAGCAGGTTATGCAGGTTGCTCAGCGATTTGCTGGATTTAGTCTTGGGAAGGCCGATATTTTACGTCGAGCTATGGGTAAAAAGGATGCCTCTGCCATGCATGAGATGAGGGCTTCCTTTATTCAAGGCTCCATAGAAGCTGGTCATACTGTGGAAAAAGCAGAGCAGGTTTTTGATGTTATGGAGAAGTTTGCAGGTTATGGTTTTAACCGATCTCACGCCTATGCCTATTCAGCCTTGGCCTTCCAGTTGGCCTATTTCAAAACGCATTATCCAGCCATTTTTTATCAGGTCATGTTGAATTCTGCCAACAGTGATTATGTAACAGATGCCTTAGAAGCAGGTTTTGAAGTAGCCCCATTGTCCATTAATACTATTCCTTATCACGATAAAATTGCTAACAAGTCTATCTATCTAGGTTTGAAATCGATTAAGGGGCTCAGCAAGGATTTGGCGCTTTGGATTATTGAACATAGACCTTATTCTAATATTGAAGATTTTTTAGCTAAACTACCTGAGAATTATCTGAAACTTCCTCTGCTAGAACCTTTGGTAAAAGTTGGTCTTTTCGATTCATTTGAAAAAAATCGTAAAAAAGTATTCAATAATTTAGCTAATCTATTTGAATTTGTGAAAGTGTTAGGAAGCTTATTTGGAGAGAGCATTTATAGTTGGCAAGATTCGGAGGACTGGACGGAGCAAGAAAAATTCTACATGGAACAGGAGCTTCTAGGAGTAGGCGTCAGCAAACATCCTCTACAAGCTATTGCAAGTAAGGCTATTTATCCGATTACTCCTATTAGTAATTTGTCAGAAAATAGCTATGCTATTATCTTGGTTGAGGTTCAGAAGATAAAAGTAATTCGTACCAAAAAGGGTGAAAATATGGCCTTCTTACAGGTAGATGACAGTAAGAAAAAATTGGATGTTACACTTTTTTCAGATTTATATCGACAGGTTGGTCAGGAAGTAAGAGAAGGAACCTTCTACTATATTAAAGGGAAAGTCCAGTCACGTGACGGTCGTCTGCAAATGATTGCACAAGAAATAAGAGAAGCAGTTGCTGAGCGCTTTTGGATTCAGATGAAAAATCATGATTCAGATCAAGAAATTTCGAGAATTTTAGATCAATATAAAGGCCCAATCCCAGTCATCATCAGGTATGAAGAGGAACAGAGAACGATTGTTTCTCCCCATCATTTTGTAGCTAAATCAACTGAATTAGAAGCGAAATTAGCTGGAATCGTTATGAAAACGATTTATCGCTAAAATTACGGAAAATAGAAGAATTTTCCAATTAAATGTGATATAATCAGTAAGAATGTTAAAAGAAAAAGGAGCATAACCAATATGAAACGTATTGCTGTTTTGACTAGTGGTGGAGACGCCCCTGGTATGAACGCTGCCATCCGTGCAGTTGTTCGTCAAGCAATTTCAGAAGGAATGGAAGTATTTGGTATCTATGATGGATATGCTGGTATGGTTGCTGGTGAAATTCATCCCCTAGATGCGGCTTCAGTAGGAGACATCATTTCTCGTGGTGGTACTTTCCTTCACTCAGCTCGCTACCCAGAGTTCGCTCAACTTGAAGGGCAACTTAAAGGGATTGAGCAATTGAAAAAACACGGGATTGAAGGTGTAGTTGTTATCGGTGGTGACGGATCTTACCACGGTGCTATGCGTTTGACTGAGCATGGCTTCCCAGCTATCGGTCTTCCAGGTACAATCGATAACGATATCGTTGGTACTGACTTTACAATCGGTTTTGACACAGCGGTTACGACTGCTATGGACGCTATCGATAAGATTCGTGATACGTCATCAAGTCACCGTCGTACTTTTGTTATCGAAGTTATGGGACGTAACGCTGGTGATATCGCTCTTTGGGCTGGTATTGCAACTGGTGCTGATGAAATCATCATTCCTGAAGAAGGATTCAAGATTGAAGATATCGTTGAAAGCATTAAATGTGGTTATGAGTGTGGTAAAAAACACAACATCATCGTCTTGGCAGAAGGTGTGATGTCTGCAGCTGAATTTGGTCAAAAACTAAAAGAAGCTGGGGATACAAGCGACCTTCGTGTGACAGAACTTGGACATATTCAACGTGGTGGTTCTCCAACTGCGCGTGACCGTGTTTTGGCATCACGTATGGGTGCACATGCTGTTAAACTTCTTAAAGAAGGTATCGGTGGTGTTGCGGTTGGTATCCGTAACGAGAAAATGGTTGAAAACCCAATTCTTGGAACTGCAGAAGAAGGAGCATTGTTTAGCCTTACTGCAGATGGTAAGATTGTGGTTAACAACCCACACAAGGCTGACCTTGAGCTATCTAGCTTGAATAAGAGCTTGTCATAATTTATAATTTAGTTAATAAGACCAAAAAGGTCATATATATAAAGGAGTCACAAAAATCATGAATAAACGTGTAAAAATCGTTGCAACTTTGGGACCTGCGGTAGAAATCCGTGGTGGTAAAAAATTTGGTGATGACGGATACTGGGGTGAAAAACTTGATGTTGAAGCTTCAGCTAAAAACATTGCTAAATTGATTGAAGCTGGTGCTAATACATTCCGTTTCAACTTCTCACACGGTGACCACCAAGAACAAGGTGACCGTATGGCAACAGTTAAACTTGCTGAAAAACTTGCAGGTAAAAAAGTTGGTTTCCTTCTTGATACAAAAGGACCAGAAATTCGTACTGAATTGTTTGAAGGAGATGCAAAAGAGTACTCTTACACAACTGGTGAAAAAATTCGTGTTGCTACTAAGCAAGGAATCAAATCAACTCGTGATGTGATCGCATTAAACGTTGCTGGTGCTCTTGATATCTATGATGATGTTGAAGTTGGTCGTCAAGTTTTGGTTGACGATGGTAAACTTGGTCTTCGTGTGGTTGCTAAAGATGATGCAACTCGTGAATTCGAAGTTGAAGTTGAAAACGATGGCGTAATTGCTAAACAAAAAGGTGTTAATATCCCTAACACTAAAATTCCTTTCCCAGCTCTTGCTGAACGCGATAACGACGATATCCGCTTTGGTCTTGAACAAGGTATCAACTTCATCGCGATTTCATTCGTACGTACTGCAAAAGACGTGAACGAAGTTCGTGCAATCTGTAAAGAAACTGGAAACGGACACGTTCAATTGTTCGCTAAAATTGAAAACCAACAAGGTATCGACAACTTGGATGAAATCATCGAAGCTGCTGATGGTATCATGATCGCTCGTGGTGACATGGGTATCGAAGTACCATTCGAAATGGTTCCAGTTTACCAAAAAATGATCATCAAGAAAGTCAATGCTGCAGGTAAAGTTGTTATCACAGCAACAAACATGCTTGAAACAATGACTGAGAAACCACGTGCAACTCGTTCAGAAGTATCAGACGTATTCAACGCTGTTATCGACGGTACTGATGCTACAATGCTTTCAGGTGAGTCTGCAAACGGTAAATACCCACTTGAGTCAGTAACTACAATGGCTACAATCGACAAGAACGCTCAAACTCTTCTTAATGAATACGGTCGTTTGAACTCAGATTCATTTGAACGTAACTCTAAGACAGAAGTAATGGCTTCAGCTGTTAAAGATGCTACTAACTCAATGGATATCAAATTGGTTGTAACTCTTACTAAGACAGGTCACACTGCACGTTTGATTTCTAAATACCGTCCAAATGCTGACATCTTGGCATTGACATTCGACGAATTGACAGAACGTGGATTGATGTTGAACTGGGGTGTTATCCCAATGTTGACAGATGCTCCATCTTCAACTGACGATATGTTCGAAATCGCTGAACGTAAAGCAGTTGAAGCAGGTCTTGTACAATCTGGTGACGATATCGTTATCGTAGCTGGTGTACCAGTTGGAGAAGCTGTTCGTACAAACACAATGCGTATCCGTACAGTACGTTAATTAAAATAAAAAGAGCCTATCATATCAAGCTTTCTAGCCTATATGATGGGCTTTTTTGTGTCAGGGGGCAAAAAGGGGCAAAACTTTTTAAAAAAGGCCAGTCAATACAAATACGATTCAGCTAATATAATTGAAAATGATGGAAAAAAAGGTGAAATTATGGTATACTTTAACGTAGGACCTTTTTAGAAATTTTGAAAGAGTATTAAAAATTTAAAATGAGAAAAATTGTTATCAATGGTGGTTTGCCCCTGCAAGGTGAGATTACCATTAGTGGCGCAAAAAATAGTGTTGTAGCTTTGATTCCGGCTATTATTTTGGCAGATGATGTTGTGACTTTGGATTGTGTACCAGATATTTCGGATGTGGCAAGTCTTGTCGAAATTATGGAATTGATGGGCGCTACCGTTAAGCGTTATGACGATGTGTTAGAGATTGATCCAAGAGGTGTTCAAAATATTCCAATGCCTTATGGGAAAATCAATAGTCTTCGTGCATCTTATTATTTTTATGGAAGTCTTTTAGGTCGTTTTGGGGAAGCCACTGTCGGTTTACCTGGTGGATGTGATTTGGGACCTCGCCCTATTGACTTACACCTTAAGGCTTTTGAAGCTATGGGAGCAACTGTTAGCTACGAGGGAGATAACATGAAGTTATCTGCCAAAGATACAGGACTTCACGGCGCAAGTATCTACATGGATACGGTTAGTGTGGGTGCGACGATTAATACGATGATTGCTGCGGTTAAAGCAAATGGTCGTACTATTATTGAAAATGCAGCCCGTGAACCTGAGATTATTGACGTTGCTACTCTATTGAATAATATGGGTGCCCATATCCGTGGTGCTGGAACCAATATCATCATTATTGATGGTGTTGACAGATTACATGGAACGCGTCATCAGGTGATTCCAGACCGTATTGAAGCAGGAACATATATTTCCTTAGCTGCTGCAGTCGGTAAGGGAATTCGTATTAATAATGTATTATACGAACACTTAGAAGGATTCATCGCTAAGTTGGAAGAAATGGGAGTTCGAATGACTGTATCTGAAGATAGTATTTTTGTTGAAGAACAGTCTAATTTGAAAGCAATCAATATTAAGACAGCTCCTTATCCTGGTTTTGCTACTGACTTGCAACAACCAATTACTCCTCTCTTGTTAACAGCAGAGGGACGTGGTACCATTATTGATACCATTTATGAAAAACGAGTAAACCATGTTTTTGAACTAGCAAAGATGGATGCAGATATTACGACTACAAACAACTACATTTTATATACCGGTGGACGTGGTTTGCGTGGTGCAAATGTAAAAGCAACTGACCTTAGAGCTGGGGCTGCACTTGTCATAGCTGGACTGATGGCTGAAGGTAAAACTGAAATTACAAATATTGAGTTCATCTTACGTGGTTATTCTGATATTATTGAAAAATTACGTAATCTAGGAGCGGATATTACACTTGTTGAAGAATAAACCGTAGAGGTGTTTATGAATATTTGGACCAAATTAGCAATGTTTTCTTTCTTTGAAACGGATCGCTTGTATTTGCGTCCTTTCTTTTTTAGTGATAGTAAGGACTTCCATGAGATAGCTTCAAATCCAGAAAATTTACAATTCATTTTTCCAAGTCAAGCTAGTCCGGAAGAGAGTCAATATGCACTGGCCAATTATTTTATGAAGGCTCCTTTAGGTGTATGGGCTATTTGTGACAAGAAAACTGAAAAAATGATTGGTTCAATTAAGTTTGAAAAGCTAGATGAAATAAAAAAAGAAGCAGAAATTGGTTATTTTTTGAGAAAAGACGCTTGGTCGCAAGGGTTCATGACAGAAGTTGTTAAAAAACTTTGTCAGCTTTCTTTTGAGGAATTTGGTTTAAAACAACTATCCATCATTACCCACCTTGAAAATGAAGCTAGTCAACGGGTTGCTCTTAAGTCTGGATTTCGTTTGTTCCGTCAGTTTAAAGGAAGTGATCGCTATACAAGAAAAATGCGAGATTATCTTGAGTTTCGCTTTGTAAAGGGAGAAATTAATGAGTAAACACCAAGAAATTCTAAGTTATTTGGAAGAATTACCTGTTGGTAAAAGAGTCAGTGTTCGAAGCATTTCCAACCATCTAGGAGTCAGTGATGGAACGGCCTATCGGGCCATTAAAGAAGCTGAAAACCGTGGAATTGTAGAGACTCGCCCAAGAAGTGGTACTATCCGTGTTAAATCTCAGAAAGTTGCTATAGAGAGATTAACTTTTGCTGAAATTGCTGAAGTGACCTCTTCTGAGGTTCTGGCTGGACAAGAAGGTTTAGAGAGAGAATTTAATAAGTTTTCAATCGGTGCCATGACTGAGCAAAATATTTTATCTTACCTTCATGATGGGGGACTCTTGATTGTTGGTGACCGGACTCGTATTCAATTATTAGCGCTGGAAAATGAAAATGCAGTTCTGGTTACAGGTGGATTTCAGGTTCATGATGATGTGCTTAAACTGGCCAATCAAAAAGGAATTCCTGTTTTAAGAAGCAAACATGACACTTTCACTGTTGCGACCATGATCAATAAAGCCTTGTCAAATGTTCAAATCAAGACTGATATTCTGACTGTTGAGAAACTTTACCGTCCGAGTCATGAGTATGGTTTTCTGAGAGAGACTGACACTGTTAAAGATTATTTGGACTTAGTACGTAAGAATCGTAGCAGTCGTTTCCCAGTTATCAATCAACATCAGGTTGTTGTTGGGGTTGTTACCATGAGAGACGCTGGTGATAAGTCACCAAGCACCACAATTGACAAGGTCATGTCTCGTAGTCTATTTTTGGTTGGATTATCAACAAATATTGCTAATGTGAGTCAACGGATGATTGCTGAAGACTTTGAAATGGTACCGGTTGTTCGAAATAATCAAACCTTGCTTGGGGTTGTAACCAGACGAGATGTCATGGAGAAGATGAGTCGTTCCCAAGTTTCTGCTCTACCAACTTTTTCTGAGCAGATTGGTCAAAAACTTTCTTATCACCATGATGAAGTAGTGATTACAGTGGAACCCTTTATGCTTGAGAAAAACGGTGTTTTGGCTAATGGTGTATTGGCAGAAATTCTGACCCACATGACTCAAGATTTAGTTGTGAATAGTGGTCGAAATCTTATTATTGAGCAGATGCTAATCTACTTTTTGCAGGCTGTTCAGATAGATGATATATTGCGCATTCAAGCCCGTATTATCCACCATACTAGACGGTCAGCTATTATTGACTACGATATTTATCATGGTCATCAGATTGTTTCAAAAGCAAATGTAACCGTTAAAATTAATTAGAAACTAGGAGAAAAAATGATAACATTAAAATCAGTTCGTGAAATCGAAGCTATGGATAAGGCAGGTGATTTTTTAGCAAGTATCCATATTGGCTTGCGTGATTTGATTAAGCCTGGCGTAGATATGTGGGAAGTTGAAGAATACGTTCGCCGTCGTTGTAAGGAAGAAAATTTCCTTCCGCTTCAGATTGGAGTTGACGGTGCAATGATGGACTATCCTTATGCTACCTGTTGCTCTCTTAATGATGAAGTGGCTCATGCTTTCCCTCGTCACTATATCTTGAAAGATGGTGATTTGCTCAAGGTTGACATGGTTTTGGGAGGTCCAATTGCTAAATCTGACCTGAATGTCTCAAAATTAAACTTCAACAATGTGGAACAAATGAAAAAATACACTCAGAGCTATTCTGGTGGTTTAGCAGACTCATGTTGGGCTTATGCTGTTGGTACACCGTCCGAAGAAGTGAAAAACTTGATGGATGTAACTAAAGAAGCTATGTACAAGGGGATTGAGCAGGCTGTTGTTGGAAATCGTATCGGTGATATCGGTGCGGCTATTCAAGAATACGCTGAAAGTCGTGGATACGGTGTAGTGCGTGATTTGGTTGGTCATGGTGTTGGCCCAACTATGCATGAAGAACCAATGGTTCCTAACTATGGTATTGCTGGTCGTGGGCTTCGTCTCCGTGAAGGAATGGTCTTGACTATTGAACCGATGATCAATACAGGTGACTGGGAAATCGATACAGATATGAAGACTGGTTGGGCGCATAAGACCATTGACGGTGGCCTATCTTGCCAATATGAACACCAATTTGTCATTACTAAGGATGGTCCGGTAATCTTGACTAGTCAAGGTGAAGAAGGAACTTATTAATAAAAAGTGAAAAGGCTGCTGGAAGTTGATTTTGAAAATAATCCAGTAGATTTTTTCATATTAAATAAACGCATTGTATTGATGTTTTCAGGCTTTTTCCAAGCTAATAAAAAAGGCTCCATAGTATCTGTAGGGAGATTTACCCACTACAAATATTATGGAGCCTTTTTTCTTATGCTTAAAATGGCAATTTTCCAGCGAAAGCACCCAGTTTTTTCTTGGTAGTTTCATCGATTTGTTCAAGAGCAGAGTTGATGGCTTGAACAGTCATATCTGAAAGAGTTTCAAGGTCTTCAGGGTCAACGACAGCTGGATTGAAGTCAATGCTGACAACTTTCTTATCTCCAGTTAAGGTCGCTTGAACAAGGTCTTGAGCAGATTTACCAACAAATTGCATAGCAGCAAGTTCAGCTTGACTTTGTTCCATCTGTTTTTGAAGTTTTTGCGCTTGGCGCATCATGTTTTGCATGTTCATCATGGTGATATATAGTTTCCTTTTCCAATTATTTTCCTTTTTATTTTATCAATTTTGAGGTTAAAAGTCTATTATTAGTATAAATTACTCAACATTAAATTGTCTGAAAATTTATTGAAAAATGAGTGAAAACATGGTATAATGAAACGTAAAATTAATTCAGGTTTCCTGAACCAATAGGAGTACACAATGAAAAAACTAGGTTTTGTCCTTTTATCTTCAGCCTTGCTATTGACAGCTTGTGCTAACAACCAATCTAAGCCAAGCAATACGAGTGATTCGTCTAAGGTGACAGCTTTATCTGAAGACAAGCAGAAAATGCTTGATAAGGCCACAGCTGACTATAAGACTTTTGTGCAAGAGCAAATCGATAAACTGTTGACAGATACGGAAGGCTTTGTCAAACTTTTGAAAGAAGGAAAACTAGAAGAAGCTAAGAAGGTTTATCCATTGATTCGTATGTCTTATGAGCGTTCAGAACCGATTGCCGAGAGTTTTGGTGAGTCAGATGTCAAGATTGACTTCCGTTTGTCAGACTATATGGACGAAAACAAGACAGAAGAAGGTTGGTCAGGTTTCCACCGTATCGAGCGTATCCTTTGGGAAGACAATACAACTAAAGGAACTGAAAGCTATGGAGATCAGTTGGTCAATGATATCAAGGAATTGAAAGCCAAGATTGCAACTGTTGATGTGGATTACAAGGTTATGTTGACTGGGGCAGTTGACTTGCTCAATGAAGTAGCGACAAGCAAGATTACAGGTGAAGAGGAAGTTTATTCTCATACAGACTTGTATGACTTCCGTGCCAATATCCAGGGAGCTGAGAAGATTTTCCAACTCTTTAAACCTTTACTTGAAAAATCAGACGCTAATCTAGTTAAAGAATTGGAAGCAGACTTCAAGTCGGTTAATAGTTTGTTGGACAAACACATGACAGACAAGGAGCACTATAAGCTCTATACTGATTTGACAAAAGAAGATACCAAAGAATTGTCAGAAGCTGTGATAAAACTTGGTGAGCCTCTATCACAAATGGGTAAATTTCTTAGTGGAGAATAAGAGTCATGACTGAAAAAGACGAAAAGTTTTTTGAGAAGAAAATGGACCGTCGAGAATTTCTAAAAAAAGCAGGGATTGGAGGGGCTGGTTTAGCGCTAGGACTCTCTGGTGCTTCTGCTTTTTTCGCACCTAAGCTAGGAAGTCAGGAAAAAATCTCGTACGGAAATGAAAAAATTGCTTTTTATGGTAAGCATCAAGCAGGGATTAGTACGCCCATGCAAAAGAATATCTATTTTGTTGTTTTGGACTTGCACACGACGGATAAGGATAAGATTATCCAGCTATTCAAGGATTGGACGGATTATAGTGCCAAGTTGGTTGAGGGGGAATTGGTTAAAAAAGATGGGCAGAATGCTCTCTTGCCTCCTAGCGATACTGGTGAGACAGTTGGGCTCAATCCTCATCGTTTGACGCTGACTTTTGGTGTGTCTGCCAGTTTCTTGAAAAAGATGAACTTGGAAAACAAGCGTCCTCCAGTGTTCAGGGATTTGCCGCCTTTTCCTAAAGAGCAATTACGAGAAAAATATACTGGTGGAGATATTGTGATTCAGGCCTGTGCAGATGATGAGCAAGTTGCCTTTCATGCTATTCGCAATATCATCCGTAAGGGGAGAAATGCAGTGACTCTTCGTTGGAGTCAGTCTGGTTTTGCAGCTATCGGAGATCGAATGGAGACTCCGCGTAACCTCTTTGGTTTTAAAGATGGAACAGCAAATCCAACCAAGGAGCAAGATTTTGATCGCGTTATCTGGGCTGATAGTAAGGATTGGATGGAAAATGGTTCTTATATGGCAGTTCGTCGGATTCAGATGTTTTTAGAGACCTGGGACCGCACTAGTCTTGAAGAACAAGAAAATACCTTTGGTCGTTACAAGGAAAGTGGTGCCCCCTTTGGTAAGAAGAACGAGTTTGATGAAGTGGATTTGACTCTTTTGCCAGATGATTCGCATGTCCGTTTGGCTAAGGAAGTGGAGAAACCACTTTTGCGTCGTTCTTATTCTTACTCAGATGGGATTGATGAAAAAACTGGCCAGTTTGATACAGGCTTGCTCTTTATTTCTTTCCAGAAGGATCCTGATAATTTTGTAAAGGTTCAAACCAATCTAGGTGCTACAGATAAGATGAATGAATACATCACGCACATCGGTAGTGGACTTTTTGCTTGCTTTGGTGGTGTGGAGAAAGGAGGCTACATTGGTCAGAAATTATTGGAAGGCTAGAAGCTGGTTGCTGGTTTTAGCTTTGTCATTTTTTATTCTTTCCCCAGTTGGTGCCCAAGAAAGTCTGAGTTCTTACTTTGTTAAAATCACAGATGCTTCCAAAGCAGTAAAAAATGGTGATCAGTCTGAAGCCCAGAAACTCGTTCAGGAGATGGCAACAGACTTCGAAAGAGTAGAAAATAAGGATTCTAATGCTGGTAAGATTGTTAAAGAAAAGTTAGCTCAATCAGGCGAGATTACTGAAGATAAACTTACCGAAATTTCTGCCGCCTTATTAGCCTTTGAAAAAGAACAAAATCCTGTTGACTTAGATGCGGAAAAGGAAAAATTGGTAAACCGTCTAAGTCCTCGTTTTGAAGCCATAGAACAGGCTATTGCCTCTAAAAATCTGGAAAAGGTTCGTGAGGCCTTTAAGAAAATGAATTCCACTTGGACTCTCAATGAAAGTGTAGTGCGTAATGAGAGTACAGCTTACTACGGTCGTGTTGAGACAGCTATTTCTTTTCTACGTAGTAGTATGGAAACAGAGCCAACTGATTTCAACTCGATTCAGTCATCTTTTGAAGATTTAAAAAAAGCCATTGATGACTTTATCTCAGGAAAAGAAATTGCAGAAGCTTCCAGTAATTTAAGTCTTAAAGACGGCATTGTCCTTTTGAAGAAGGCTTTGGAACAATTCCAAGCTGGTGACCAAGCATCAGGAGCAGCTAGTATGAAGGAATTTATTACTATCTGGCCAACGATTGAGGGTTCTGTTAGCACGACCAATCCTTCTCTCTATACACGAGTGGAAAGCGAAAGCCCTGTGATTATGGTCAAGGGAAGTGAGAAGGATTACCAAGAAAAATTAGAAAAACTGATTGCAGATTTATCACAAATTGATACTAGTGCACGATACAATGCCTTTGATGCCATGCTGATTCTTCTAAGAGAAGGTGTAGAAGCCCTCTTAATCGTTATGGCCTTGGTAACGACCTTGAAAGCAGCCAAGTTGCGAAAAGGCCTCAAGTGGGTTTATAGTGGTGCTATCACTGGAATCATGGCCAGTCTTCTTATTGCTTTTATTCTGCAAATTGCCTTTCCAGCAGTAACATCAGGCTCCAATCGTGAAATCATCGAAGGAGCAGTTGGGATTTTTGCGGTAGCTATGATGATTGTGATTGGAATCTGGCTTCACAGCAAATCCTCGGTCAAAAAATGGAATGCCTTTATGGAGTCGCAAATGGAAACAGTGACTAAGACAGGTTCCTTTATTTCCATGTTTGCCCTCAGTTTCCTAGCTGTTTTCCGTGAGGGAGCAGAAACCATTCTCTTTTATGTTGGGATTTTACCAAGAATTTCCAGTTTTGAATTTGTCTTGGGCATTTCACTTGCCTTGCTGGTTCTGGTAGTTATTGCCATCGTGATGAATAAGGCCAGTCAATTCTTCCTACCTCATAAGATCTTCTTTATCCTTACTTGGATGATTTATGCTTTGGCATTCAAGATGCTGGGAGTTAGTATCCATGCTCTTCAGTTGACCAATATGGCACCAAATCACTTGCTGACAGGCTTTCCAACGATTGATTTGCTTGGAATTTACCCAAGTTGGGAAGGTTTGGCCAGCCAGCTACTCTTTGCCATTATTGTCTTGATTGTCACTTTCAGAAAGGGTGAAAAATAAATGGATAGAAAAGAATTGACAATCGTTGAACATCTGGTAGAATTTAGAAAGAGATTATTGGCAGTAGTCATTTGTTTCTTTTTGGTATTCTGTGTTTCTCTGCTTTTTGCAGACCAGATTTACCAGTATGTGACCCAATCTTTTCAGCAAAAGTTGATTATTTTAGGTCCAAATGATATTTTATGGATTTACATACGCTTAGCTAGTCTGATGGCCTTTACTATCACCCTACCTTACACGGTGTATCATATTTGGTCTTTCATTAAACCTGGTTTAAAGAAGGAAGAAGCTAGAGCTATTTTTGCCTATATTCCAGCTAGTTTCCTTTGTTTTCTAGTTGGACTGGCTTTTGGTTTTTACTTTGTAACACCAGCCTTACTTCAGGTTTTATTAGGGCTAGGAGAAGGACTATTTGAAACACAGTTAACAGCTCAAAATTATCTGTCCTTTGTTTTTCAAACGACCTTGCCCTTGGCTCTGATTTTTGAATTGCCAGTTATCATTGCCTTTTTGACGTCAATTGGACTCATTGGACCAGAACTATTGTTAACGTATCGTCGCTATGCTTATTTTATCTTATTGGTCTTAGCAGTTGTATTAACACCAGCCGATTTTGTCAGTGATTTGGCAATGACAGTGCCCTTGATACTACTATATGAATTCAGTATCGCAATTAGCAAGAAAATTAATGAAGAGAAAAACGAAAGGAGAAACAAATGGGAATCTTACGTGATATCGGAGCGCCAGGATTGATTATCATCGTTTTAGGAGCTCTCTTGATTTTTGGACCAAAACGATTGCCTGAATTAGGTGAGTCAATCGGTAAAATGCTGTCTGAATTTAAAAAAGCAGTTAAAGGAACTGAAAATCAAGATAAGAAAGATTAAGACTGGTGAGTTTTACTAAAAATAAGAAGTTAGGAAGTGTGTCTCTATTGGACATTTATCATTTCCTAGCTTTTTCTTGTATTAAGAAAATATAAATTTAAGCTTTCTTTAAGAAAACTATATTATTCTGAAGAACTCTAAAATTTCACAGCCATTTATTAGTAATGACTATTGAATTCCTAGTCACTACTAGAAATGGACTAGTTTCTTTGAATAATGGAACTGCTTAATCCTCCTATTCTAGAACGGGAGGACCGGTATTTCTTTCATGATAGGACTAGATTGTGGTATAATAGAGAGAATAAGTTTTTTTAGTAAGACAAAGGAGAAAATAGATGATTTATGCAGGAATTCTTGCCGGTGGAACTGGCACACGTATGGGAATCAGTAATTTGCCAAAACAATTTTTAGAGCTAGGTGATCGACCTATTTTGATTCATACAATTGAAAAATTTGTCTTGGAACCAAGTATTGAAAAAATTGTGGTTGGGGTTCATGGAGACTGGGTTTCCCATGCAGAGGATCTTGTAGATAAATATCTACCTCTTCATAAGGATCGTATCATCATTACAAAAGGTGGTGCTGACCGCAATACGAGTATTGAGAAAATCATTGAAGCTATTGATGCATATCGTCCGCTTACTCCAGAGGACATCGTTGTTACCCACGATTCTGTTCGTCCATTTATTACGCTTCGCATGATTCAGGACAATATCCAACTTGCTCAAAATCATGACGCAGTGGACACAGTGGTAGAAGCGGTTGACACTATCGTTGAAAGTACTAACGGTCAATTTATTACAGATATTCCAAATCGTGCTCACCTCTATCAAGGACAAACACCTCAAACATTCCGTTGCAAGGACTTCATGGACCTTTACGGTTCTCTCTCTGCCGAAGAGAAAGAAATCTTAACAGATGCATGTAAAATCTTTGTAATTAAAGGAAAAGATGTAGCCTTGGCTAAGGGTGAATATTCAAATCTGAAAATTACTACAGTAACAGATTTGAAGATTGCAAAAAGCATGATTGAGGAAGAGTAATAAAATGATTAATCAAATTTACCAACTAACAAAGCCTAAGTTTATCAATGTCAAATACCAGGAAGAGGCTATTGATCAAGAGAATCATATTCTCATCCGCCCTAATTATATGGCGGTCTGTCATGCGGATCAGCGTTACTATCAAGGAAAACGTGATCCAAAGATTTTGAATAAAAAACTTCCAATGGCAATGATTCACGAGTCATGTGGAACCGTTATTTCTGACCCGACAGGAACCTACGAGGTTGGTCAAAAGGTTGTTATGATTCCCAATCAGCCTCCTATGCAGAGCGATGAAGAATTCTATGAGAATTACATGACAGGGACCCATTTCTTGTCTAGTGGATTTGATGGCTTTATGAGAGAGTTTGTTTCTCTTCCTAAAGACCGTGTGGTGGCTTATGATGCTATCGAAGATACTGTTGCAGCCATTACAGAGTTTGTCAGTGTTGGTATGCATGCATGAATCGCTTATTGACCCTTGCTCATAGCAAGCGGGACCGAATCGCCGTTATCGGAGATGGAAGTTTAGCTTTTGTGGTTGCCAATATTATCAACTATACTTTGCCAGAAGCAGAGATTGTGGTTATTGGTCGTCATTGGGAGAAATTGGAACTTTTCTCATTTGCCAAAGAATGCTATATTACTGACAATATTCCTGAAGATTTGGCCTTTGACCATGCTTTTGAGTGTTGTGGTGGTGATGGTACTGGACCAGCTATTAATGATTTGATTCGCTATATTCGTCCTCAGGGAACGATTCTCATGATGGGAGTTAGCGAATATAAAGTCAATCTCAATACACGCGATGCCTTAGAAAAGGGCTTGCTCTTGGTTGGGTCCTCTCGTTCTGGTCGCATTGATTTTGAAAATGCCATCCAAATGATGGAAGTCAAGAAATTTGCCAATCGTCTTAAAAATATCCTTTATCTAGAAGAACCTGTAAGAGAAATTAAAGATATTCACCGTGTCTTTGCTACCGATTTAAACACAGCCTTTAAAACAGTGTTTAAGTGGGAAGTATAAGTCCTGGAGGTTAATTGTGGAGAAAATCATTAAAGAAAAATTTTTCCTTACTTAGTCAAGAAGAGGAAGTCCTCAGTGTTGAACAACTGGGGGGAATGACCAATCAAAACTATTTGGCCAAAACAACAAATAAGCAATACATTGTTAAATTCTTTGGTAAAGGGACAGAAAAACTGATTAATCGTCAAGATGAAAAGTACAATCTTGAACTACTAAAAGATTTAGATTTAGATGTAAAAAATTATCTTTTTGATATTGAAGCTGGTATCAAAGTAAATGAGTATATCGAATCTGCTATTACACTTGATTCAACGTCAATCAAGACAAAGTTCGATAAAATTGCTCCAATTTTACAAACCATTCATGCTTCTGGTAAGGAATTAAGGGGAGAATTTGCTCCTTTTCAAGAAATCAAAAAATACGAATCTTTGATTGACGAAAAAATCCCTTATGCTAACTATGAAGCAGTTAGAGAAGAAGTCTTCTCCTTAGAGAAAAGACTGGCTGCCTTAGGTGTTGACAGAAAATCTTGTCATATCGATTTGGTGCCTGAAAACTTTATAGAATCACCTCAAGGACGACTTTATCTGATTGACTGGGAATATTCATCAATGAACGATCCAATGTGGGATTTGGCCGCCCTCTTTTTAGAGTCTGAATTCACTCGTCAAGAGGAAGAAGCCTTCTTATCTCACTATGAGAGTGAGCAAACACCTGTCTCTCGTGAAAAGATTGCCATTTATAAAATTTTACAAGATGCTATTTGGAGTTTATGGACAGTCTACAAAGAAGAGCAAGGTGCAGATTTTGGTGACTATGGTGTGAGTCGTTACCAAAGAGCTGTTAAAGGTCTGGCTAATTATGGAGGTTCTGATGAAAAATAAAAATGGAGTTTCTTTTGGTCTACTCTCAGGTATTTTCTGGGGTTTAGGTCTAACAATTAGTGCTTACATCTTTTCAATTTTTACAGATTTGTCGCCCTTTGTGGTGGCCGCTGCTCACGATTTCTTGAGTATCTTTATCTTACTAGCTTTTCTCTTGGTAAAAGAAGGAAAAGTTCGTCTCTCAATTTTCTTAAATATTCGCAATGTGAGTGTGATCATCGGAGCCTTGCTAGCAGGCCCTATCGGTATGCAGGCCAATCTTTATGCAGTTAAGTATATCGGAAGTTCTTTAGCTTCATCTGTATCCGCTATCTATCCTGCTATTTCAGTTTTATTGGCTTTCTTCTTTTTGAAGCATAAGATTTCGAAAAATACTGTGTTTGGGATTGTCTTGATTATTGGAGGGATAATTGCTCAGACCTATAAGGTTGAACAGGTTAATTCTTTTTATATTGGAATTCTCTGTGCTTTGGTTTGTGCTATTGCATGGGGAAGTGAGAGTGTTCTTAGCTCTTTTGCCATGGAAAGTGAATTGAGTGAAATCGAAGCCCTCTTAATTCGTCAAGTGACTTCATTCTTGTCCTATCTTGTGATTGTGCTCTTCTCTCATCAGTCATTTGCAGAAGTGGCCAATGGACAATTGTTAGGTCTTATGATTGTCTTTGCAGCCTTTGATATGATTTCTTACTTGGCTTATTATATCGCTATCAATCGCTTGCAACCAGCCAAGGCTACAGGATTGAACGTGAGTTATGTAGTTTGGACAGTCTTGTTTGCAGTTGTTTTCTTGGGTGCACCGCTAGATATGCTGACCATTATTACTTCACTTGTCGTCATTGCTGGAGTTTATATTATTATTAAAGAATAAAGGAGATTCGTGTGAAAGCCATCATTTTAGCAGCGGGATTGGGAACTCGCTTGCGTCCTATGACTGAAAATACCCCTAAAGCCTTGGTTCAAGTTAATCAAAAACCCTTGATTGAATACCAAATTGAGTTTTTAAAAGAAAAAGGAATCAATGACATCATCATCATTGTTGGTTACCTTAAAGAACAATTCGATTACTTGAAAGAAAAATATGGTGTTCACCTCGTCTTCAATGATAAATACGCTGACTACAATAACTTTTATTCTCTCTATCTTGTAAAAGAAGAATTGGCCAACAGTTATGTTATTGATGCCGATAATTATCTCTTTAAAAATATGTTCCGCAATGATTTGACTCGTTCGACTTATTTTAGTGTCTATCGTGAAGATTGTACCAATGAATGGTTCTTGGTCTATGGAGATGACTACAAGGTTCAAGATATTATTGTTGATAGCAAGGCAGGTCGCATTCTTAGTGGTGTATCCTTCTGGGATGCTCCAACAGCAGAAAAGATTGTCAGCTTTATCGATAAGGCCTATGCAAGTGGTGAATTTGTTGATCTCTATTGGGACAATATGGTTAAGGATAATATCAAAGAGCTAGATGTCTATGTTGAAGAATTAGAAGGCAATAGCATCTATGAGATCGATAGTGTCCAAGATTATCATAAATTAGAAGAAATTCTTAAAAACGAGAATTAAAGATCCCAACATCTGGCTGAAATAGTCGGATGTTTTTTGATTTTTTTACGAATAAATAGATGAGTAGAAAAAGAAATGGAGATATTTATGAAAATCACAAATTATGAAATCTATAAGTTAAAAAAATCAGGTTTGACCAATCAACAGATTTTGAAAGTCCTAGAATACGGTGAAAATGTCGATCAGGAGCTTTTGTTGGGTGATATTGCAGATATATCAGGTTGCCGAAATCCAGCTGTTTTTATGGAACGTTATTTTCAGATAGACGATGCGCATTTGGAGAAGGAGTTTCAAAAATTTCCATCTTTCTCTATTTTAGATGACTGTTACCCTTGGGATTTGAGTGAAATTTATGATGCGCCTGTACTTTTATTTTACAAGGGAAATCTGGATCTCTTGAAATTCCCTAAGGTAGCAGTTGTCGGTAGTCGTGCTTGTAGCAAACAGGGAGATAAGTCAGTTGAAAAAGTCATTCAAGGATTGGAAAATGAACTGGTTATCGTCAGTGGATTAGCCAAGGGAATAGACACAGCAGCCCATATGGCAGCTCTTCAAAATGGCGGAAAAACCATTGCAGTGATTGGAACAGGACTGGATGTGTTTTATCCTAAAGCCAATAAACGCTTGCAAAACTACATCGGCAATGACCATCTGGTTCTCAGTGAGTATGGACCTGGCGAACAACCTCTGAAATTTCATTTTCCTGCCCGTAATCGCATCATTGCTGGACTTTGCGTGGTGTGATTGTAGCAGAGGCCAAGATGCGCTCAGGTAGTCTCATTACCTGTGAGCGAGCAATGGAAGAAGGGCGCGATGTCTTTGCTATTCCTGGAAGTATTTTAGATGGACTATCAGACGGTTGCCATCATTTGATTCAAGAAGGGGCAAAATTGGTTACCAGTGGGAAGGATGTTCTTGCGGAATTTGAATTTTAAGACGAAATTTCGCTTTTTAAACCAACTTTTCTTCTATATATAGGAGCTAAGTCTTGACAGTTATGGCAAAATGGTTTACACTTTATAAAGTTTATTATTTTGAAAAGGTGTGATACTGTGGCTACGGCAACAAAAAAGAAAAAATCAACAGTTAAAAAAAATCTGGTAATCGTGGAGTCGCCTGCTAAGGCCAAGACGATTGAAAAATATCTAGGTAGAAACTACAAGGTTTTAGCCAGTGTCGGGCATATCCGTGATTTGAAGAAATCCAGTATGTCCGTCGATATTGAAAATAATTATGAACCGCAATATATCAATATCCGAGGAAAAGGTCCTCTTATTAATGACTTGAAAAAAGAAGCTAAAAAAGCTAATAAAGTCTTTCTGGCGAGTGACCCGGACCGTGAAGGAGAAGCGATTTCTTGGCATTTGGCTCATATTCTCAACTTGGATGAAAATGATGCCAACCGTGTGGTCTTCAATGAAATCACCAAGGATGCAGTCAAAAATGCTTTTAAAGAACCGCGCAAGATTGATATGGACTTGGTAGATGCCCAACAAGCTCGTCGTGTTTTGGACCGCTTGGTAGGCTATTCGATTTCGCCCATTTTGTGGAAGAAGGTCAAGAAGGGCTTGTCAGCAGGGCGCGTACAGTCTATTGCGCTTAAGTTAATCATTGACCGTGAGAATGAAATTAATGCCTTCCAGCCAGAAGAATATTGGACAATTGATGGTGTCTTTAAAAAGGGAACCAAGCAATTTCAGGCTTCCTTCTATGGAGTGGATGGTAAAAAGCTGAAACTGACTAGCAATGATGAGGTCAAGGAAGTCTTGTCTCGTCTGACTAGTAAAGATTTTTCAGTGGATCAGGTAGATAAGAAAGAGCGCAAACGCAATGCTCCTTTACCCTATACCACTTCATCCATGCAGATGGACGCTGCCAATAAAATTAACTTCCGTACTCGAAAGACCATGATGGTTGCCCAACAGCTCTATGAAGGAATTAATATTGGTTCTGGTGTTCAAGGTTTGATTACCTATATGCGTACCGATTCGACTCGTATCAGTCCTGTAGCGCAAAATGAAGCTGCAAGTTTCATTACTGATCGTTTTGGTAGCAAGTATTCTAAGCATGGTAGCAAGGTCAAAAATGCATCAGGTGCTCAGGATGCCCATGAGGCTATTCGCCCGTCTAGCGTTTTTAATACACCTGAAAGTATTGCTAAGTATCTGGACAAGGATCAGCTCAAGCTTTATACTCTTATTTGGAATCGTTTTGTAGCAAGCCAGATGTCAGCTGCTGTCTTTGATACAATGGCTGTTAAATTGTCTCAGAATGGGGTTCAATTTGCTGCCAATGGTAGTCAGGTTAAGTTTGATGGTTATCTTGCCATTTATAATGATTCTGACAAGAATAAAATGTTACCAGATATGGCTGTTGGAGATGTAGTCAAACAGGTTAATAGCAAACCAGAGCAACATTTCACCCAACCTCCTGCTCGCTATTCTGAAGCGACCCTTATCAAGACCTTGGAGGAAAATGGGGTTGGCCGTCCGTCAACCTACGCACCAACCATTGAAACCATTCAAAAACGTTATTATGTTCGCCTTGCAGCCAAACGTTTTGAACCGACAGAGTTGGGAGAAATTGTCAACAAGCTCATCGTTGAATATTTCCCAGATATCGTAAACGTAACCTTCACAGCCGAAATGGAAGGCAAACTGGATGATGTCGAAGTCGGAAAAGAGCAGTGGCAACGTGTCATTGATGCCTTTTACAAACCATTCTCTAAAGAAGTGGCCAAGGCTGAAGAAGAAATGGAAAAAATCCAAATCAAGGATGAACCAGCTGGATTTAATTGTGAAGTGTGTGGCAGTCCAATGGTTATTAAACTTAGTCGTTTTGGTAAGTTCTACGCTTGTAGTAATTTCCCAGATTGCCGTCATACCCAAGCAATCGTGAAAGAGATTGGTGTTGAGTGTCCAAGTTGTCATCAGGGACAAATCATTGAGCGTAAAACCAAACGTAACCGCCTTTTCTATGGTTGCAATCGCTATCCAGAATGTGAATTTACTTCTTGGGATAAGCCTGTTGGTCGTGACTGTCCAAAATGTGGCAACTTCCTTATGGAGAAAAAAGTCCGTGGTGGTGGCAAGCAGGTTGTTTGTAGCAAAGGCGACTACGAGGAAGAAAAGATTAAATAAGAGGAGAGTCCTGAAAGTGAATTTCAGGCTCTTTTTGGTTGGAGCTTGACAAAATTCACCATTGTATGCGAAACTAGAAGAAGATTATTTTAATTAGGAGTAGTTATGCGTCTTATTTATCTGATAATTGGTTTCTTATCACTGGCCTTGGCTATTGTTGGGGTTGTTTTACCCTTGCTGCCTACAACGCCTTTTCTTTTGTTGTCTATTGCTTGTTTTTCTAAATCTTCTAAACGATTTGAAAATTGGTTATATCACACAAAGTTATACCAAACCTATGTAGCTGATTTTCGAGAGACTAAGTCTATTGCGCGTGAACGTAAGAAAAAAATCATCGTATCTATCTACATCTTGATGGGGATTTCTATTTATTTTGCTCCTCTCTTACCAGTCAAAATCGGTCTGGGAGCCTTGACCATCTTTATCACTTATTATCTCTTCAAGGTCATTCCAGACAAAGAATAGTTAAAATAGTAGTTATTTGCCTTGATAAAATTGAAAGCATATTCACAACAATATGATATAATAAATTTAAAGTAATCTTCAAGGAGAATCAAATGATTTACGAATTTTGTGCTGAAAATGTGACCTTGCTTGAAAAAGCGATGCTGGCTGGAGCTCGTCGAATCGAACTCTGTGATAATCTAGCAGTGGGAGGAACAACACCAAGCTATGGAGTGACCAAGGCAGCGGTTGAACTGGCAGCTAACTACGATACAACCATTATGACCATGATTCGGCCACGTGGTGGTGACTTTGTCTATAATGAACTAGAAATTGCAATTATGCTAGAAGACATTCGGTTGACTGCTCAGGCTGGAAGTCAAGGAGTTGTATTTGGGGTTTTAACTGCTGATAAGAAGTTGGATAAATCTAATCTTGAAAAGTTAATTACTGCATCAAAAGAAATGGAAATTGTCTTTCATATGGCCTTTGATGAATTGAGCGAAGAAGACCAGTTAGAAGCTATTGACTGGCTCAGCCAAGCCGGTGTCACTCGTATCCTAACTCGCGCTGGTGTGTCTAGCGACTCACTAGACAAACGTTTTGCTCACTATCACAGAATTTTGGAGCATGCTAAAGGTAAGATTGAAATTCTACCAGGTGGGGGGATTGACCTTGACAACCGTCAAACCTTTATCGATCTGCTAGGCGTGACACAATTACATGGAACCAAGGTTGTCTTTTAAAAAATAGAAAGGAACTGCTAGCTTTGGGTAGCAGTTTTCACTTATGTTTGAAATTTTTAAATCCTATCATTTTAATCACGAAAAGGCTCATGCTTATGGTTTTGTAGAAAATAGTGGAGTCTGGACCTATAGTTGCCAGATTTTGCAGGGTGATTTTGTCATGACTGTGTCCATCACTGCTGATAATGTGAGTTTTCATGTCTTTGATCAGGAAACGGGCGACCTCTATCCTCAAGTCCATATGGAAAGTTTTAAAGGAAGTTTTGTTGCAAGTGTTCGTGAGGCTTGTTTGGAGACTCTTTATCAGATTCGGAAGGCTTGTTTTGATGTGCAGGATTTTATCTGTCCTCAGACTAAGCGTATCATGGCTCAGATTCAGGAAAAGTACGGAAATCAGTTGGAGTATCTGTGGGAAAAATCGCCTGATACAGCAGTGTTAAGACACGAAGGCAATAAAAAGTGGTATGCCGTCTTGATGAAAATCTCTTGGGATAAGCTGGAAAAGGGCAGAGAAGATCTAGTGGAAGCAGTCAACCTCAAGCATGACCAAGTAGCTGGTTTACTTTCAAAAAAGGGCATTTATCCAGCTTTTCATATGAACAAACGATACTGGATTAGTGTGGCGCTTGATGATACTTTATCAGATGAAGAAGTACTGGAATTGATGGAAAAAAGTTGGAACTTAACCACTAAAAAATGAAACATTTCAAGTATTTTCAATAATTTTCAATTCGCAAAATATTCTCTACTGAAGAAATTTTCAGAAAATATTGGATTTTTTCTTGACAAGTGCTTTTGCCTATGCTAAAATACTAAACAAGATATCAAACGAAGGAGAAAGTCAAACATGAAAACAGCTAAGTTTATTCAATTTGCTTTGTTGTTGAGGTACTCGGGCTAGTGCAAAAAGCATTAGTCCTGTTTGGCTTACCAAGCGGGAGTGAATCAACATCTCGCTTGGACTTCTGAGCGAGATGTTTTTTTAAAACCACATTTGGAAAAGGGGAAATCTTATGAGAACAGTTGAATTTCTAGATACCAGCCTTCGGGATGGAGAACAGACACCAGGTGTTAATTTTTCAATCAAGGAAAAAATTGCCATTGCAAGACAGCTGGAGAAATGGGGCATTTCAGCAATTGAAGCTGGTTTTCCAGCGGCTAGCCCTGATTCATTCACAGCAGTTCAGGAGATTGCTAAGGCCTTGAAGAAAACAGCGGTGACTGGTTTGGCACGCTCGGTCAAGTCTGATATTGATGCTTGTTATGAGGCCCTCAAGGATGCCAAGTATCCACAGGTTCATGTCTTTATCGCTACCAGTCCGATTCATCGTAAGTATAAGCTCAATAAGAGTAAGGAAGAGATTTTGGAAGCTATTAAGGTGCATGTTTCCTATGCACGTTCTAAGTTTGAAGTGGTCGAATTCTCTCCTGAGGATGCGACTAGAACGGAGTTGGATTTCCTCTTGCAAGTTGTTCAAACAGCGGTTGATGCAGGTGCGACATACATCAATATCCCTGACACAGTAGGATTTACCACACCAGAAGAGTACGGCGCTATTTTCAAATACCTGATTGAGAATGTCCAGACGGATCGTCAGATTATCTATTCGCCTCACTGTCATGATGACCTTGGAATGGCAGTGGCTAATAGCCTTGCTGCTGTCAAGAATGGGGCAGGACGTGTCGAAGGAACTATCAACGGAATAGGTGAGCGAGCTGGAAATGCTGCTTTGGAAGAAATTGCAGTGGCCCTCAATATTCGCCAAGATTACTACCAAGCAGAGACCAGTATTGTCCTAAATGAGACCATTAATACGTCAGAAATGGTTTCTCGCTTCTCAGGTATTCCAGTTCCTAAAAATAAGGCTGTGGTTGGTGGCAATGCCTTTTCTCACGAGTCTGGTATTCACCAAGACGGAGTCCTTAAAAATCCTCTTACTTATGAGATCATCACACCTGAATTGGTCGGTGTTAAGAGCAATAGTCTTCCACTTGGTAAATTGTCTGGTCGTCATGCCTTTGTTGAAAAACTAAGAGAACTGGCCCTAGATTTTACAGAAGAGGATATCAAACCACTCTTTGCTAAGTTCAAGGCGCTGGCAGACAAAAAACAAGAAATCACAGATGCAGATATTCGAGCTTTGGTAGCTGGAACCATGGTTGAGAATCCAGAAGGCTTCCACTTTGATGATTTACAACTACAAACCCATGCGGAAAATGACATTGAAGCACTTGTTAGCCTAGCCAATATGGATGGTGAGAAAGTCGAATTTAATGCGACAGGGCAAGGTTCCGTTGAAGCAATCTTTAACGCTATCGATAAGTTCTTTAACCAATCTGTCCGCTTGGTGTCCTATACTATTGACGCGGTGACAGATGGAATTGATGCCCAAGCTCGGGTCTTAGTCACTGTTGAAAACAGAGATACAGAAACCATCTTTAACGCAGCTGGTCTTGATTTCGATGTGCTGAAGGCTTCGGCTATTGCCTACATCAATGCCAATACCTTTGTTCAAAAAGAGAATGCTGGTGAGATGGGACGTAGCGTTTCCTATCGCGATATGCCTAGTGTGTAAAGGAGAATGCTATGACAAAGAAAATAGTAGCTCTAGCAGGGGACGGAATCGGCCCAGAAATCATGGAGGCTAGTTTAGAGGTTCTGGAAGCTCTAGCTGAAAAAACAGGTTTTGATTATGAGATTGATAGACGACCTTTTGGAGGTGCAGGTATTGATGCTGCAGGGCATCCTTTACCTGATGAAACCCTCAAGGTATGTCGTGAAGCAGATGCCATTCTACTAGCGGCTATCGGAAGTCCTCAGTATGATGGAGCAGCGGTTAGGCCTGAACAAGGCTTGCTGGCTCTCCGTAAGGAACTCAATCTCTATGCTAATATTCGCCCTGTTAAGATTTTTGAGAGTCTCAAGCATTTGTCACCACTAAAACCAGAACGAATTGCTGGTGTAGACTTTGTCGTTGTGCGGGAGTTGACAGGCGGGATTTACTTTGGGGATCATATCCTTGAAGAGCGGAAAGCGCGTGATATCAACGACTACAGCTATGAAGAAGTAGAGCGGATTATTCGTAAGGCATTTGAAATTGCAAGAAATCGCAGAAAAATCGTTACTAGTATCGATAAGCAAAATGTTCTAGCGACTTCAAAACTCTGGCGGAAAGTAGCTGAGGAAGTCGTGCAGGATTTCCCAGATGTAACCTTGGAGCACCAGCTAGTCGACTCAGCTGCCATGCTTATGATTACCAATCCTGCTAAGTTTGATGTCATCGTGACGGAGAATCTTTTTGGAGATATTTTATCTGATGAATCAAGCGTCCTATCTGGTACACTTGGGTCATGCCATCAGCCAGTCATTCTGAAAATGGCCCAAGTCTCTATGAGCCTATTCACGGTTCAGCGCCTGATATTGCAGGTCAAGGTATTGCCAATCCTATTTCCATGATTTTATCAGTGGCTATGATGCTAAGAGACAGCTTTGGTCGTTATGAGGATGCAGAGCGTATTGAGCATGCTGTTGAGACAAGTTTGGCATCTGGAATTTTAACGAGAGATATAGGAGGACAGGCTTCGACCAAGGAACTGACGGAAGCTATTATCGCAAGGTTATGAAGTTAGACGAAAAAATTACTCTAGTCCTTTTGATTTGGAATGTCATGATTTTCATCATTTATGGCATTGACAAATCCAAGGCAAGGAGAAGAGCTTGGCGCATCCCTGAGAAAATCTTACTCATTTTATCCTTTACTTGTGGTGGTTTTGGGGCTTGGTTGGCAGGAATCATCTTTCACCATAAGACTAGAAAATGGTACTTTAAAACGGTTTGGTTTCTCGGGATGGTGACCACACTAGTAGCCTTATATTTTATTTGGAGGTAATGGATGGCAGGAAATCGATTTTTGATAAATTATGGGACCGTCATGTCATCACAGGAGAAGAGGGGCAGCCCCAACTCATGTATGTGGACCAGCACTATATTCATGAAGTGACCAGCCCTCAAGCCTTTCAAGGTTTGCGAGATGCAGGTCGCAGATTGAGACGACCAGACTTGACATTTGGAACCTTTGACCACAATGTCCCGACAGTCAATATCTACGATATTCGAGATGTGATTTCTAAAGCACAAATTGATAAGCTTGCTGAAAATGTTGAGGAGTTTGGGATTGAACATGCGGCCCACGGTTCTGAAAAACAGGGAATTGTGCACATGGTTGGGCCAGAAACTGGAAGAACTCAACCAGGAAAATTCATCGTCTGTGGAGACAGCCATACGGCAACCCACGGAGCTTTTGGAGCCATCGCCTTTGGAATTGGGACCAGTGAGGTCGAACATGTCTTTGCTACCCAGACCCTCTGGCAGGTCAAACCCAAGAAAATGTTGGTGGAATTCACTGGAGTTCCTCAAAAAGGAGTTTATTCCAAGGATTTCATTCTAGCTTTGATTGCCAAGTACGGAGTTGCCTGCGGTGTTGGCTACGTGGTGGAATATCGTGGACAAGCAATTGATGCACTGAGCATGGAAGAACGCATGACCATCTGCAATATGTCCATCGAGTTTGGTTCTAAGATGGGAATCATGAATCCGGATCAAACCACCTATGATTATCTCAAGGGACGGGAATGTGTTCCAGAGGACTTTGAAGAGGCTGTGGCGGATTGGAAAACAATTGTTAGTGATGATGATGCTGTTTATGATAAGATTATCCAGATGGATGTTTCAGACTTGGCTCCTATGGTGACCTGGGGAACCAATCCTGCTATGGGGGTTGACTTTGACAGCAGTTTCCCAGAAATTAAAGATATGAATGATGAGCGAGCTTACAACTACATGGACTTAGAGCCAGGTCAAAAGCCAGCGGATATTGAACTAGGATATATCTTTATAGGTTCATGTACCAATGCTCGACTCAGTGATTTGCAACTGGCTGCTCGATTTGTCAAAGGAAAGAAGATTGCTCCTAACTTAACGGCTATCGTAGTCCCAGGCTCTCGTCCTGTCAAACGAGCTGCGGAGAAGTTGGGTTTGGACAAGGTCTTTCTGGATGCTGGATTTGAGTGGAGAGACCCGGGTTGCTCCATGTGCCTAGGGATGAATCCGGACAAGGTCCCTGATGGTGTTCACTGTGCCTCAACAAGCAATCGCAACTTTGAAGACAGACAGGGATTTGGTGCTAAGACCCACCTCTGTAGTCCAGCTATGGCAGCTGCGGCAGCTATCGAAGGGCGCTTTGTAGATGTTCGACAAATGCCAGAAGCCCAGTAAGGAGAGGATATGGAGAAATTCACAGTTTATACGGGAACGACCGTTCCTCTCATGAATGATAACATCGATACCGACCAAATCCTTCCCAAGCAGTTTCTCAAGTTAATTGATAAAAAAGGCTTTGGTAAGTACCTCATGTATGCTTGGCGTTATCTGGACGAGAAGTATACTGAGGATCCTGACTTTGTCTTTAACCGACCTGAATATCGGAAAGCTAGTATTCTCATCTCAGGGGATAACTTTGGCGCAGGTTCTTCGAGGGAACACGCAGCTTGGGCTCTATCTGACTATGGTTTTAAAGTCGTAATTGCAGGGTCTTTTGGAGATATTCATTACAATAATGAACTCAATAATGGTATGTTGCCTATTGTTCAGCCCAGAGAGGTTAGAGAGAAACTAGCCCAGCTGAGACCTACCGACCAGGTAACTGTAGACTTGGAACAACAAAAAATCATCTCACCAGTTGGAGAATTCACTTTCGAAATCGATAGCGAATGGAAACATAAGCTCTTAAATGGTTTGGATGATATCGGTATTACTTTGCAGTATGAAGATTTGATTGCTGCTTATGAAAAACAACGACCAGCCTACTGGCAGGATTAGAAAAAATAGAAAAGGAAATAGAACTATGACAAAACACATTCAATGGAACGGAACACTTTCACAAGAAGGCTATGACATTTTAAAAGGTGAGGGCGGTTGTATTGTTTGCCCTACAAAAGTTGGTTACATCATCATGACTAGTGACAAGGCAGGACTTGAGCGTAAGTTCGCAGCCAAAGAACGCAATCGTAACAAACCAGGTGTCGTTCTCTGTGGTAGCATGGATGAGCTCCGTGCTTTAGCACAACTCAATCCAGAAATTGAAGCCTTTTACCAAAAACATTGGGATGAAGATATTCTTCTTGGTTGTATCCTTCCATGGAAACCTGAAGCCTTTGAAAAACTAAAAGCATACGGTGATGGTCGTGAAGAGCTGATGACTGACGTGCGTGGTACTAGCTGTTTCGTTATCAAGTTCGGGAAAGCTGGTGAACAATTAGCTGCCAAACTTTGGGAAGAAGGCAAGATGGTTTATGCCTCATCTGCAAACCCATCTGGAAAAGGAAATCGAGGTAAGGTAGAAGGAATCGGAGAACGTATCGAAGGGGCAGTGGACCTTGTTATCGAGGCAGACGACTATGTGGCATCTATCCAGCCTGATAAAACGATTGAAACACGCTACGAGCAGGGTGTGATGGTTTCTATGGTCAATAAAGACGGCAAACTCATTCCAGAACAAGGTGGAGCACGTTCAACTTCACCAGCTCCAGTTGTAATCCGCAAAGGGCTTGATATTGATAAGATTATGATGCACCTGTCAGACACCTTTAACTCATGGGACTACCGTCAGGGTGAGTATTATTAGAATGTAGAAGAAGTGGGGAGAAAATAATCTCTCCACTTTTTTGTTTTTAATATAAGTAAAAACCGAACGATATAATTTAATTTATAAAATTATTTGACAAAAACTGTACTTTGGTTTATAATAAATTAAGGAAACGTCGGAAAAGGCGTAGAGATGCGCAAGCATAGGTAGGTCATTACAAAAGAAACGAGACATCGATATGTTAAATGAATTTCCAATTTTTGATTACGAAGATATTCAATTGATTCCAAATAAATGTGTGATTAAAAGCCGTGCAGAAGCTGATACAAGTGTCACTCTGGGAAATCACACCTTTAAACTACCTGTTGTGCCAGCTAATATGCAGACGATTTTAGATGAAAATGTAGCAGAGCAACTAGCTAAAGGTGGTTACTTCTACATTATGCACCGTTTTGATGAGGCAGGACGTATTCCTTTTATTAAGCGTATGCATGATCAAGGGCTCATTGCTTCTATCTCTGTCGGTGTTAAGGATTATGAGTATGATTTTGTTAGCCAGCTCAAGGCTGATGCTCCTGAGTATATCACGATTGATATTGCCCATGGTCATGCGGATAGCGTGATTTCTATGATTCAACACATCAAAAAAGAATTGCCAGATACTTTTGTTATTGCTGGAAATGTGGGAACACCAGAAGCTGTGCGTGAATTAGAAAATGCTGGTGCGGATGCTACTAAGGTCGGAATTGGTCCTGGTAAGGTTTGTATCACCAAGGTTAAGACTGGTTTTGGTACAGGTGGTTGGCAGTTGGCTGCTCTACGCTGGTGTGCCAAGGCTGCGCGTAAACCGATTATCGCTGATGGAGGAATTCGTACTCATGGTGATATTGCCAAGTCTATTCGTTTCGGTGCCAGCATGGTCATGATTGGTTCCCTCTTTGCAGGACATATTGAAAGTCCAGGGAAAACGATTGAAGTCGATGGTGAACAATTCAAAGAGTACTACGGTTCAGCTTCACAATATCAAAAAGGTGCTTACAAAAATGTGGAAGGCAAACGTATCTTGCTTCCTGCTAAAGGTCATCTGCAAGACACTTTAACTGAGATGGAACAAGACCTTCAAAGTGCTATTTCTTATGCAGGTGGACGTCAGGTTGCTGACCTTAAACACGTTGATTATGTGATCGTGAAAAACTCTATCTGGAATGGGGATGCTTCCCATTAAGATGGGCTATCCGTCTAGAAAAAACTTGTTATTAGAGCAAATTTCTGTTATAATAAGACAAGTTTCCACCCTTAGTGTAATGGATATCACGTAAGATTCCGGTTCTTGAGATGGGGGTTCGATTCCCTCAGGGTGGATGTAAACATCCTAAAAAAAAGTCTTTAATAGGGCTTTTTTCTTTATTCTGGCCAATGTTTAACCTAAAAGCTGAAAATCTCATTTTAAAGAATGCGCAAATGCTTTCCAGTCCCGTTTTAGAGTGACTCAGGGGGCTTTTTTTGATATAATAAAAAGGACTGTTATCAGTTAGAAAGAGGTTGGTATGAAAGAATTACAAACTGTACTAAAGAACCATTTTGCAATCGAATTTGCAGACAAAAAGTTACTGAGACTGCCTTTACTCATACGAGTTATGCCAATGAGCACCGCCTCTTAAAAATTTCACACAATGAACGCTTGGAATTTTTAGGAGACGCTGTTCTACAGTTATTGATTTCAGAATATCTGTATAAAAAATATCCTAAAAAGCCTGAAGGGGACCTATCAAAACTCCGTGCCATGATTGTTCGTGAGGAGAGTTTGGCTGGTTTTGCGCGTGATTGCCAGTTTGACCAGTTTATCAAACTTGGTAAAGGGGAAGAAAAGTCTGGTGGACGCAATCGGGATACCATTCTTGGTGATGCCTTTGAAGCCTTTCTCGGTGCCCTCCTTTTGGACAAGGATGTGGCCAAGGTTAAGGAATTTATCTATCAAGTCATGATTCCTAAGGTTGAAGCAGGCGAATTTGAGATGATTACAGACTACAAAACCCATCTCCAAGAGCTACTTCAGGTCAATGGCGATGTGGCTATTCGTTATCAGGTGATTTCTGAAACGGGTCCTGCCCACGATAAGGTTTTTGATGTAGAAGTTCTCGTTGAAGGTAAGAGCATTGGTCAAGGTCAAGGTCGTTCTAAGAAACTAGCAGAGCAGGAAGCTGCTAAAAATGCCGTTGAGAAAGGGCTGGATTCATGTATTTAAAGGAAATCGAAATTCAGGGATTCAAATCTTTTGCTGACAAGACCAAAGTCGTCTTTGACCAAGGTGTGACGGCAGTCGTTGGACCTAATGGATCTGGAAAGTCGAATATTACAGAAAGTCTGCGTTGGGCCTTGGGGGAGTCAAGTGTTAAGAGTCTCCGTGGTGGCAAGATGCCAGATGTCATCTTTGCCGGAACAGAGAGTCGTAAACCGCTCAATTATGCTTCTGTAGTTGTGACTCTGGATAATAATGACGGTTTTATCAAGGATGCAGGCCAAGAAATTAGAGTGGAACGCCATATCTATCGTAGTGGAGATAGTGAATACAAGATTGACGGCAAGAAAGTGCGTCTGCGTGATATTCATGACCTCTTCTTGGATACTGGATTGGGACGAGATTCCTTCTCTATCATTCCCAAGGGAAGGTTGAGGAGATTTTTAATTCTAAGCCTGAGGAACGCCGAGCTATTTTTGAAGAAGCTGCTGGAGTTTTAAAATACAAGACTCGCAGAAAAGAAACTGAAAGTAAACTGCAACAAACTCAGGATAATCTAGACCGTCTTGAAGACATTATCTACGAGTTGGATAATCAAATCAAGCCTCTTGAGAAGCAAGCTGAGAACTGCCCTTAAGTTTTTAGACTTGGAAGGTCAACGCAAGGCTATTTATTTAGACGTGCTGGTTGCTCAAATCAAGGAAAATAAGGCTGAACTAGAGTCGACAGAAGAAGAGTTAGCACAGGTTCAGGAACTCTTGACGAGCTACTACCAAAAGCGTGAAAAATTAGAAGAAGAAAATCAAACTCTTAAAAAGCAACGCCAAGATTTACAGGCTGAAATGGCCAAAGATCAGGGCAGTTTGATGGATTTGACCAGTCTGATTAGTGACTTAGAGAGAAAATTAGCCTTATCGAAACTAGAATCTGAGCAAGTAGCCCTCAATCAACAGGAAGCACAAGCTCGTTTGGCTACTTTGGAGTATAAGAGAAATGCTCTAAGTCAGGAAAAGACTGAAAAAGAAAGCTCTTTAGCCCTCTTAGAAGAAAAGCTAGTCCAAAATAATCAAAAACTCAATCGTTTAGAAGCTGAATTGCTGGCTTTTTCAGATGATCCTGATCAGATGATTGAGCTCTTACGTGAACGCTTTGTAGCCCTTTTACAAGAAGAAGCCGATGTGTCAAACCAGTTGACCCGTATCGAAAACGAGTTGGAAAATAGTCGTCAGCTTTCTCAAAAACAAGCAGATCAACTAGAAAAGCTGAAAGAACAGCTGGCTACAGCTAAAGAGAAGGCTAGTCAGCAAAAAGAAGAGCTTGAAACTGCCAAGGAGCAGGTTCAAAAATTATTGGCCGACTACCAAGCTAGTGCTAAGGAGCAAGAGGAGCAGAAATCTTCCTATCAAGCTCAACAGAGCCAACTCTTTGACCGTCTGGATAATCTCAAAAACAAGCAGGCCAGAGCTCAGAGTTTGGAAAATATCCTTAAAAATCACAGTAACTTTTATGCAGGTGTTAAGAGTGTTCTCCAAGAAAAAGACCGCCTAGGTGGGATTATTGGGGCAGTCAGTGAGCACCTGACCTTTGATGTGCATTATCAAACTGCCTTAGAGATTGCGCTTGGAGCCAGCAGTCAGCATATCATCGTAGAAGATGAAAACGCGGCAACCAAGGCCATTGATTTCCTAAAACGTAACAGAGCTGGTCGTGCGACCTTTCTTCCATTGACGACTATCAAGGCTCGTACGATTTCTAGTCAGAATCAAGATGCTATCGCTACAAGTCCAGGCTTCCTTGGCATGGCAGATGAGCTGGTTACTTTCGATACTAGACTGGAAGCTATTTTTAAGAATTTGTTAGCTACGACAGCAATTTTTGATACTGTAGAACACGCGCGTATAGCAGCTCGCCAGGTTCGTTATCAGGTTCGTATGGTGACTTTGGACGGTACAGAGTTGCGCACAGGTGGTTCTTATGCAGGTGGTGCCAATCGCCAGAATAACAGCATTTTTATCAAGCCAGAACTGGAGCAATTGCAAAAAGAAATTGCTGAAGAAGAAGCAAGTCTTCGTTCAGAAGAGGCGACTTTGAAGACCTTGCAAGATGAGATGGCTAGATTGACAGAAAGTTTAGAAGCTATCAAATCTCAAGGAGAGCAGGCTCGTATTCAGGAGCAAGGTTTGTCCCTCGCTTATCAGCAAACTAGTCAGCAAGTTGAAGAGCTAGAAACTCTTTGGAAACTCCAAGAAGAGGAATTAAATCGTCTTACTGAGGGAGATTGGCAAGCAGATAAGGAAAAATGCCAAGAGCGCCTTGCTACCATTGCCAATGAAAAGCAAAATCTGGAAGCTGAGATTGAAGAGATTAAGTCCAACAAAAATGCCATCCAAGAACGCTATCAAAACTTGCAGGAAGAGCTAGCGCAAGCTCGCTTACTTAAGACAGAACTGCAAGGACAAAAACGTTATGAAGTTGCTGATATTGAACGTTTAGGCAAGGAATTGGATAATCTGAATATCGAGCAAGAGGAAATCCAGCGCCTTCTTCAAGAAAAGGTTGATAATCTGGAGAAGGTTGATACAGAATTGCTCAGTCAACAGGCCGAAGAAGCCAAAAATCAGAAAACAAATCTCCAACAAGGTTTGATTCGCAAGCAGTTTGAGTTGGATGATATTGAAGGTCAATTGGATGATATTGCTAGTCATTTGGATCAGGCCCGCCAGCAGAATGAAGAGTGGATTCGCAAGCAAACACGTGCTGAAGCTAAGAAAGAAAAGGTCAGCGAGCGCTTACGCCATTTACAAAGTCAATTAACAGACCAGTATCAGATTAGCTATACTGAAGCACTAGAAAAGGCACATGAATTGGAAAACCTCAATCTGGCAGAGCAAGAGGTGCAGGATTTAGAGAAGGCTATTCGCTCACTGGGTCCTGTCAATTTGGATGCTATTGAACAGTACGAAGAAGTTCACAGCCGTCTGGATTTCTTGAATAGCCAGAGAGATGACATTTTGTCGGCGAAAAACCTGCTCCTTGAGACTATTACTGAGATGAATGATGAGGTTAAGGAACGCTTTAAATCAACCTTTGAAGCTATTCGTGAGTCCTTTAAAGTGACATTCAAGCAGATGTTTGGTGGAGGTCAGGCGGACCTCATTTTGACTGAGGGAGACTTGCTGACAGCTGGGGTTGAGATTTCTGTTCAACCTCCAGGTAAGAAAATCCAGTCTCTAAACCTTATGAGTGGTGGTGAAAAAGCCTTATCAGCTCTTGCTTTGCTTTTCTCTATTATTCGTGTAAAGACCATTCCGTTTGTCATCTTGGATGAGGTAGAGGCTGCGCTTGACGAAGCCAATGTCAAACGTTTTGGGGATTACCTCAACCGCTTTGACAAGGACAGCCAGTTTATCGTCGTAACCCACCGTAAAGGAACCATGGCAGCGGCTGATTCCATCTATGGAGTGACCATGCAAGAATCAGGTGTCTCAAAAATTGTTTCGGTGAAGTTAAAAGATTTGGAAGAAACAGTAGACTAGTTACCATATGATAGCATCTCTTAGGGGATGCTATTTTTTAAATAACATCTTGAATGATTTTTTAAGATCAGTTCAGGGGCAAAAAACGACATTTGGGATTTCCTTTTAGCGAAAAGGCTTTCTCTATGATATAATAGTTTCATGATTACAACAGTACCTATAAAAAATGAAAAAGACATCGCAGTACCGGATAAAACAGTTCTTGTATTAGGCTATTTTGACGGTATTCATAAGGGACATCAGAAGCTTTTTGAAGTAGCTAGTAAGGCTTCGATGAAAGATTATCTTCCAGTTGTCGTGATGACCTTTACAGAGTCCCCTAAGCTCGCATTACAGCCTTATAAGCCAGAATTAATGCTTCATATTGTCAGCCATGAAGAACGAGAACATAAGATGAAATGGCATGGAGTAGAGGCTCTTTTCTTACTTGATTTTAGTAGTAAATTTGCTAGTTTAACGGGTCAAGAGTTCTTTGATACCTATGTTAGAGCATTAAAACCAGCGATTATTGTAGCGGGATTTGATTACACCTTTGGTTCTGATAAGAAAACTGCAGATGATCTGAAGGACTATTTTGATGGAGAAATCATCATTGTTCCGCCCGTTGAGGATGAAAAGGGGAAAATTAGTTCTACTCGTATTCGTCATGCTATTCTTGATGGAGATGTAAGGGAAGCAGGTAATTTACTTGGCACTCCTCTACCGTCACGTGGAATGGTTGTTCATGGGAATGCTCGTGGACGGACTATCGGTTACCCAACAGCAAACTTAGTTTTAAGAGATCGAACCTATATGCCAGCTGATGGTGTTTACGTAGTCGATATTGAAGTGCAGCGTAAAAGATATCGTGGAATGGCGAGTGTCGGGAAAAATGTTACTTTCGATGGAGAAGAGCCACGTTTTGAAGTCAATATTTTTGATTTTTCAGATGACATTTACGGTGAAACAGTTATTGTCTACTGGCTAGACCGTGTCCGTGAAATGGTCAAATTTGACTCTGTTGAAGAACTGGTAGACCAACTCCAGAAAGATGAAGAAATTGCTCGGAATTGGAAGGATGGAGATTCTGTCATTTAAAAGTCTCAGGTATAGAAAACGTCTGAAAAACCTACTAGATGGATTAGTTATTTTGTTAGTTTGATACAAAGCACTTTCAGTCCTCCTAGTTTCCTATTTTAGTAATTGTTTATGTTCAAATTATAGACGAGGCTTTATTATGCAAACGCAAGAAGAAATGAATGTTCTGGTACCCGAAAAATTAGCAGAAATTGAGCGTGATTTCGATGTCACAATTTTGTGGGCTATTGAGTCTGGTAGTCGTGCTTGGGGTTTTGAGTCTCCCGATAGTGACTTTGATGTACGATTTATCTACAAACATAAGCAAGATTTTTATCTCCGTTTGAATGAACAGCGCGATGTTATCGAGCTACCAATTGACGATACTTGGGATGTGAGTGGCTGGGATTTAGACAAGACTTTAAAGTTGCTTTATAAGTCAAATCCAACCCTCTTTGAGTGGTTACAGTCGCCAATCGTTTACCAGCAAGACGAAGGCTTTATTGACCGTATCCGTCCGCTTGTTAGTCAGTATTTTTCTGAGAAAAAGATGCTCCACCATTACTTGAATACTGCTAGAACTCAAATGAATAAGTATCTTTCAGGAGATAAGGTCAAACCTAAAAAGTATTTCTATGCACTTCGTCCTATTTTAGCTTGTCGTTGGATTGAAAAATATCATTCTGTTCCACCGATTTTGTTTGATGATTTGGTCAAAGAATTGCTCCCTGATGAAATGAAAGACCATGTGTCTAGCTTGCTTGATATAAAGGTAAAGGGACTTGAAGGAATGGAAATTGAGCCGATAGAGCCAATTCAGGACTTCATCATCAAAAATATCCAAGAGCTGGATGACTACGTCCAAAGTGTTACAGAGGAAAAGAAAGACTGGAAAACTCTCAATCAATTTTTCCTTGAAGAATTAAGTCGTGACTGAGGTTAATTATGGGAAAATGGACTTGTAGATGTGGTCAAGCAATGAACGACCACAAAGCCCCTGATCCAAATGCTTATTCGGTTTATTCGGATGAGTTGTTAGTAGAAATCATGAATAAAAAAGATGGTAATGATTCAATTTCTTATGAAGACATTTCAGAGGCGTCATTTTATATGTGGAAGTGTCCTAAATGCGGTAGTTTCATGGTTTTTGGCGAAGACGGAGATGGAGATTGCTTTACTTTTTATGAACGCCAAGAAGTTGAAAAGGTCGAGCCTCTCTTTGATCCGGATCAAGAGTTAAATATCGTTGTTGTTGAGTTTCAGGAGGGAGGAAATGGCTATACTTATATCTGCGATGACCCAAATATCCATATTGGGCATGCAGTTATTGTCCCAGTAGGAAAGGAAAATACTGAAAAAACTGCTTTAGTTGTGCAGAAGTATCATGCTCTACCAAAGGATATCACTTTTCCTGTTGAAAAGTTAAAACGTGTCATCCGTAGGTATTCACATTTCGACCCATTAACTTCGAAAAACGTTTGTAGAAATTTAATTAAGCTTGGAAGAATTTTTGATGCTTGCTCTAAAAACAATAAACCTGCGCCTCAGCAAACATATTACGTTATCAAAACTCCCTTAGGCTATTTCTGGTTAGAATTAAATGGAGTTCCGATTCCAATGAAAATTACACAGATTCAAGTCAAAGATAAAAAATACCAAGTTGATAGCGCCCTTTATATAAAGCCTTCAGAGATTAACTGTAGAAGATTCTATGAACTGGAGTTGTGTGCTGATTTTGATATTGATGCCTCGAGATGGATCGATGTTCTCTCGGATGAAAATGTTTGGGGCAATAGCTGGGAACTAAGTGGCCTTCAATTTGGTATTACTGCAGGGGAGTCTCCAGAATTTGAAGACGAAGTTGTAGCAAGAAAGTATAGTCGTGTCCCACTTTATTATGACTGGCACCCTGAATTTGAAGATTATTATGGATTCAGCTTAGCTTGGAAAAAATACGAATCTGATAGCGATTTGTCAATAGATTTTTATACAACATAAGAAAGTTATAAAACATCAAATATGACATCTTACTATAGACTATTTAATAAAAAACGAACAGGCTCTTTTTCTGTCATTCAGAAGAGAACTTGTTCGTTTTGTTTTTAATGGATTTAGCTTGCTTTTTAAAACACGCGATACACATAGGGATTCTCTGGTTTATCGACTTTGGTAAAGCTATCGATTTCCAAGGTTGGGAGGTTTTGTTTGAGTTCTTTATGGTAGTGATTGACCAGTTTTCCTTTGGCAGTAATCCAAGTGTTGTCCTCATACTGACGGGTATTTCCCTTGGTCAGCAATCCATAGACACCTGAATCTGCGATACAGTGAATAATGCCAAAGCGGAACAAAAATTGGCTATTGGCATGACTGGGGTCGTTATAGACAAAGCCTGTGAACTGGACTGTCTTACCCTCAAACTCATCTGGATAGTCGTAGATAGCCTCCATGACTTCCATATAGTTTTCATTAGTGATCTGAATACTATCTTGGGACAAGTATTTATCCGCCGCAGTTCGCATTTCCTTTTCATAAGCTGATTTTGAAAAATAAGAACTGGTATCTGGTTTCAAATATTGGCTTGTCGTTCCTTCACTTGTCTGAATGGCTTGATCCGTGCCTTCTGATAAGGGGAAGTGATAGCCTTTGGCAGAAACGGTCTGAGAATCCAAGCTAACAGTTGGAAAAGTTAAACCGACGACAAGTGGAATAGCCAGAAGAGCAACACTAGTAACCTTCGCCAATCGGCTGTTCAGATGACTGTGGGTTTTGACTTGCTTCATCCAGATATACAATTGAACAATAGCCAAGATAAAGGAAAGCACCATGGAAATATAGGCCAGATAGGAATAGTGCATGTTGATGTACTGGTTTAATTTGCCCGACAGATGGAGATAAATAGTCAATTCAAAATAGCCAGCTAAAACTAAAAATCGAATCATAGGATGACTCCAATCAAGAGAGAATATACTAAGACAACGAGTGTCACAATCGTTATGAAGTGACTGATAAATCGTGCTTTCAAGTAATTTTTCATCATGAGAATATTTTTGATATCCAGCATTGGGCCAATCACCAGAAAGGCCAGAACTGGTGCCAAACCGAAACTCGAGAGAAGAGAAGCACCGATAAAGGCATCCGCCTCACTACAGAGCGACAGAAGAAAGGCCAAAAGCATCAAGAGCAGGATGGCAAAAAGAGGGGTTGCACTGATAGAGGTCAGAATCCGTGTCGGAACATAGACCTGTATAACAGAGGCGAAGAGACAGCCAAATACCAAATAACGACCCGTATCAAAAAATTCATCAATGGCTTGCACAAAGACCTGAAAAACTTTTTTTGCAGGACTCAAATGAGAAAAATCGTGCTCATGACAGGCCAAACGATTTTCTTTTTGAATCGGTTCTTGCCAGAAAAATCCCAGAAAAATTCCAAGTATCACAGCTACAAGAATGGAACCAAGAGCTCGTAACAGCGCGACATGGAAGGAGTTGCCAAAGGCAGAATAGGTCGCAAAGAGAACAATAGGATTGATAACAGGTGCTGTTACGAGAAAGGGAACAGCCGTGTAACTGGGAACCTTTTTTTCCAGAAAACGATTGATAATGGGGACGATTCCACATTCACAAGAAGGGAAAAGTATCCCAACGAAGGTGCCAAAAAGATTCTCCCCCAACGATTTCGAGGGAGAAAATGATAAACCTTATCAGGTGTGATATAGACCTCAATCAGCCCTGAGACTACTTCCTATCAGAACGAAGGGTAGGGCTTCAATGATTATAGAGAGAAAAATAGCCCCAGTCTGAAGTACACTAGACGGGAGTTGTTGGAAAGCAGTCATCTAATTTTTCTTTTCTGCTTTGGCTTTTTTCTCTTTGTCATCAGGGAAAGTGACTTGTTTCAAATCAGGGAGTTTAGCAAACTCTTCAAACATCTTGTCCAAGTCGTCTCGTTTTGTAAATTTTACAGCCATAGGTGTACCTCGATTCTAAATTCTACCTCTATTATACTATTATTTTGAGGAAAAGGGAAAAGTTAAAATTGAGTATCTAACGAATAATAGAGCGTGATATATCCTAATATACACTATGATTGTGATATAATAATTTTGGAATAACGGAGGAAATGATGGAACACAAAAAGATCGGTCAAGTTACTGACGAAGTAAAAGAAATTTTTAATATTGTTCTTGAAGCTAGTGATATCAAAGTTAACAAAGAAGGTTTAAGAAGTCATATGTTGAAACGGCATCATAATGATGTGATTCATCATATCGAAGATCTGGAACTTATACTAAGTAATCCAGATTTCGTTGGGGTCAATCCACGAGAGAAAGATGCTAGTTTTGAATACGTAAAAAGATTTGATGATAATGTTCTTGTTGCCATCAAGTTACATAAAAGTGGAGATTTCTTTTATGTTCCGACCATGTATCGCTTACAAGATTTCAAGTTACAAAGTCGTATCAAGTCTGGTAGATTGAGAAAACTTGACAAAAAAAGTAGATAGTGCTAGAATAACATTAACGAAAGACATTTGAGGGCAGAAAGGTTCCTGCCGCACCTTGAAAAAGGTATCTGAGATGCTGGGTACACCGACCAGCCAAGTGTCCGTTATTTCAAAGGAGGGGCTTAAATGCTCCTTTTTTGTTTAAAATTTCAAAATAGGTTACACTCACCGCAGGTCTCAGGCTTGAGGTCTTTTTATTTGCTCTGAAAATTGATTCGTTAACTTCAACAAATAGCTTTATAAAGCGTTTTGTAAAAAATAAAAACAGTGCAATTAATCACTGATCCTTTTGTAATCTAGTAGAATTCTAAATTGAAACCTTCTCAATGAATAGAATATTGAAATGAAGTAAATTTATTTCCCAACTTATGTTTTAAAATTGTAAGAGGTAATTTGAAACGTTTAGCTTATGGTATAATAGGTTTATGGATAAAAAATATTTAAAAATTTCCCAAGATTTGGGTGTGACCTTAAAACAAATTGATACTGTCTTGTCTTTAACAGCTGAAGGGGCAACTATTCCCTTTATCGCACGTTATCGCAAGGACATGACTGGTAGTCTGGATGAGGTGGCGATTAAGGCTATTATTGACTTGGATAAAAGTCTGACCAACCTCAACGACCGTAAGGAAGCTGTCTTAGCTAAGATTCAAGAACAAGGCAAGCTGACCAAGGAATTGGAAGAAGCTATCTTAGCTGCCGAAAAATTAGCAGACGTAGAAGAACTCTATCTACCTTTTAAAGAAAAACGTCGGACTAAGGCAACCATTGCCCGTGAAGCTGGACTCTTTCCTCTTGCTCGCTTGATTTTGCAGAATGTAACTGACTTAGAGAAGGAAGCTGAAAAGTTCGTCTGTGAAGGATTTGCGACTGGCAAGGAAGCCTTAGCTGGTGCAGTTGATATCTTGGTCGAAGCCTTATCGGAGGATGTCAATTTACGTGCTATGACTTATCAGGAAGTGCTGAGACACTCTAAACTCACTTCTCAAGTCAAGGATGAAAGTCTCGATGAAAAGCAGGTTTTTCAGATTTATTATGATTTTTCAGAGACAGTTGGAAATATGCAGGGTTATCGTACCTTGGCCCTCAATCGTGGGGAGAAGCTAGGTGTCTTGAAGGTCGGTTTTGAACATGCGACGGACCGTATTCTTGCCTTCTTTGCTGCTCGTTTTAAGGTAAAAAATGCCTACATAGATGAGGTAGTTCAGCAATCTGTTAAGAAAAAAGTCTTGCCTGCTATCGAGCGTCGTATTCGGACAGAACTAACTGAGAAAGCAGAAGAAGGAGCTATCCAACTCTTTTCTGACAATCTGCGCAATCTCCTCTTGGTTGCTCCGCTGAAAGGGCGCGTGGTTCTTGGATTTGACCCTGCCTTTCGTACAGGTGCCAAGCTAGCTGTCGTGGATGCAACAGGAAAAATGCTGACAACTCAGGTCATTTATCCTGTCAAACCAGCATCGGCTCGTCAAATCGAAGAAGCTAAGAAAGTTCTGGCAGACTTGATTGGTCAATACGATGTAGAGATTATTGCCATCGGTAATGGAACGGCCAGTCGTGAAAGTGAAGCTTTTGTGGCGGAAGTTCTTAAAGATTTTCCTGAGGTTAGTTATGTCATTGTAAATGAAAGTGGTGCTTCGGTCTATTCTGCCAGCGAACTTGCTCGTCAGGAGTTTCCAGACTTGACCGTTGAAAAACGCTCTGCTATTTCTATCGCCCGTCGTTTGCAAGATCCTCTTGCGGAATTGGTCAAAATCGATCCTAAGTCAATTGGTGTCGGTCAATACCAGCATGATGTCAGTCAGAAGAAACTATCTGAAAGTTTGGACTTTGTCGTGGATACCGTGGTTAACCAAGTCGGTGTCAATGTCAATACGGCCAGCCCAGCTCTTCTTTCCCACGTTGCTGGACTCAACAAAACTATCTCTGAAAATATCGTCAAATACCGTGAGGAGGAAGGAAAAATCACTTCACGCGCGCAAATCAAGAAGGTTCCTCGTCTGGGAGCCAAGGCCTTTGAACAGGCAGCTGGTTTCCTTCGTATCCCTGAAAGTAGCAATATCCTCGATAATACAGGAGTTCACCCAGAAAATTACGCTGCTGTTAAGGAACTTTTCAAACGTTTGGACATTACAGACTTGAATGAAGAAGCCCAAGGCAAACTCAAGTCCCTTTCAATCAAAGATCTGGCGCAAGAGCTAGACCTTGGTCCAGAAACCCTTAAAGATATCATTGCAGATCTTCTCAAACCAGGTCGAGATTTCCGTGATTCCTTTGACGCACCTGTGCTTCGCCAAGATGTCCTAGATATCAAGGACTTAGTGGTTGGTCAGAAGCTAGAGGGTGTGGTGCGTAATGTAGTTGACTTTGGTGCCTTCGTTGACATTGGAATTCACGAGGACGGCTTGATTCACATTTCGCATATGAGTCGCAAGTTTATCAAACATCCTAGCCAAGTGGTGTCCGTCGGAGATTTGGTGACCGTTTGGGTCAAGAAAATTGATACTGAACGTGAAAAAGTCAATCTGTCGCTCCTAGCTCCAAATGAAACTGACTGATTACGTTAAGCAGGTTTCACTAGAAGACTTCGGCAGACCTTTTATCCATCATGTTCAGTGGAATAGGCGTCTACGTTCGACAGGTGGGCGATTTTTCCCCAAAGATGGGCATTTGGATTTTAATCCCAAGGTTTATCAGGAACTGGGTCTGGATGTTTTTAGGAAAATTGTCCGACATGAACTCTGTCATTATCACCTCTATTTTCAAGGGAAGGGCTATCAACACAAGGATAGGGATTTTAAGGAACTGTTGAAAGCAGTGGATGGATTACGCTTTGTACCCTCCTTGACAAATAGCCACTCCAAACCACTCAAACTTTATCGTTGTCAATCCTGCCAGCAAAGGTATCATCGCAAGAGAAGGATTGATACTGTACGCTATCGCTGTGGAGTTTGTAGAGGTAAATTGCTACTAATAAATCAGCCTGAGGACTGATGAAAGCCGAGCCTACCCGTGATATACTGTGTCTAACCTAGTAGAAAGAGGAAAAATCATGAACAGTAAATTTTATAAAATGAGACGAAATCGCATGATTTCAGGAGTTCTGGCAGGTCTGTCAGATAAGTGGAACTTTGATGTTACCCTTGTTCGTTTCTTGTTTGCCATTTTTACAGTTGCAAACTTTGGACTTGGCGTGATTATCTATATCATCCTAGCTTCTGTCATGCCTACCAAGGAAGAAATCGAAGCAGAAATGTACGGAACAGGCCCACGAAAACGCAAAGAAGCCCAAGCTATTGAAGAAAATGATGGATGGTTTTGGTGAGGTAGAAACAGTTATTTTACTGTTAGTCTATGAATTCGACTAATCTATTTTAAAATTTTTGAACCCTTGTATCTGCAAGGGTTTTCTTCTTACTTTCTTTTTATGGTAAAATATTTTTAATAAAATATCTACATTTCCCCCAATCTTACAAAAATGTAAGATTAAAGTCTCTTTTGTAAGGTTAGGTTATGGCAAGCGGTCTTTTTTTGATGTAAACTAGACTCATAAAGAACAAAGGAGTAACATCATGAAACAAATCTTACAGAAGAAAACAAGAAAACCAAGCCACAAAGATATCGAGCGCGTTCAGCTGGGATGCGCTATGATGCAAGCAACATTTCATTTGATGGGATATTAAGAAAGGAGATTCTCATGACACTTTTAGATGTAAAACACGTTCAAAAAATTTATAAAACTCGTTTTCAGGGCAACCAAGTAGAAGCCTCAAGGACATTCACTTTACCGTAGAAAAGGGTGACTACGTTGCATCATGGGTGAGTCTGGTTCTGGTAAATCAACTCTTCTCAATATTCTAGCTATGCTGGATAAACCAACTCGTGGCCAGGTTTACTTGAATGGAACTGACACCGCAACCATTAAAAACTCACAGGCTTCTAGCTTCCGTCGTGAAAAATTGGGCTTTGTCTTCCAAGACTTTAACTTGCTAGATACTCTGTCTGTTAAGGACAATATCTTGCTTCCGCTTGTCTTGTCAAGAAGACCCATTACGGAGATGATGAAGAAATTGGTGGTGACAGCTGAGAATCTGGGAATCAACCAATTGCAAGAGAAGTACCCTTACGAGATTTCTGGTGGTCAGAAACAGCGTGTAGCAGTAGCCCGCGCCATCATCACTGAACCTGAAATTCTCCTTGCGGATGAGCCAACAGGAGCCCTTGACTCCAAATCATCTGCAGCCTTACTTGATGTTTTTGATGAAATCAATGAGCGTGGCCAAACCATTCTCATGGTAACCCACTCAACAGCAGCAGCTAGCAGAGCTAAACGTGTACTCTTTATCAAAGACGGCATTCTTTACAATCAAATCTACCGTGGAGAGAAGACAGAACGTCAGATGTTCCAAGAAATTTCTGATACCTTGACTGTCATGGCAAGCGAGGTGAATTAGTATGTTTCGATTAACCAATAAGTTAGCGGTATCGAACTTGATTAAAAACCGCAAACTCTACTATCCTTTTGCGCTGGCTGTTCTCTTAGCAGTCACCGTCACCTATCTCTTTTACTCTCTAACCTTTAATCCTAAGATTGCGGAAATTCGTGGAGGGACAACCATTCAAGCTACTCTTGGATTTGGTATGTTTGTCGTCACCCTTGCGTCAGCTATTATTGTCCTCTATGCCAATAGTTTTGTTATGAAAAACCGTTCCAAGGAACTGGGAATTTATGGCATGTTGGGCTTGGAGAAGCGCCATCTGATTAGTATGACCTTTAAAGAGTTGGTGCTATTTGGAATTCTAACTGTTGGAGCAGGTATCGGTATTGGAGCCTTGTTTGACAAGTTGATTTTCGCTTTCCTACTCAAACTGATGAAATTGAAGGTAGAACTAGTCGCTACCTTCCAGATGAATGTTGTCATTGCAGTACTTGTTGTCTTCGGTTTGATTTTCCTAGGCCTCATGTTCCTGAATGCCCTTCGAATCGCCCGTATGAATGCTCTCCAACTCTCTCGTGAGAAAGCCAGCGGTGAGAAAAAAGGTCGCTTTCTACCTCTCCAAACGATTCTTGGTTCGATTAGTTTAGGAATTGGCTACTATCTTGCCCTTACAGTAAAAGATCCTCTTACAGCCCTAACAACTTTCTTCCTAGCTGTTTTGCTGGTTATCTTTGGAACCTATCTCTTGTTTAATGCAGGGATTACCGTTTTCCTTCAAATCTTGAAGAAAAACAAGAAATATTATTACCAACCTAATAACCTCATATCTGTTTCCAACCTGATTTTTCGTATGAAGAAAAATGCGGTTGGACTAGCAACTATCGCTATTTTATCAACAATGGTCTTGGTTACCATGTCTGCAGCGACAAGCATTTTCAATGCCTCAGAATCCTTTAAAAAAGTGATGAATCCGCATGACTTTGGAATTACTGGACAAAATGTTGAAAAAGAAGACTTGGACAAACTCTTGAGCCAGTTTGCAAGTGACAAAGGTTATAGTGTCAAAGAGAAAGAAGTGCTTCGTTACAGTAACTTTGGTATTGCAAATCAAGAAGGAACCAAGTTAACCATTTTTGAAAGGGGACAAAATCGTGTCCAACCTAAAACAGTCTTCATGGTATTTGACCAAAAAGACTATGAAAATATGACTGGTCAGAAGCTTTCTCTATCAGGCAATGAGGTCGGCCTCTTCGCTAAGAATGATGGACTGAAAGGACAGAAAGCTCTAACTCTAAATAACCATCAATTTTCTGTAAAAGAAGAATTTAATACAGATTTTATTGTGAACCATGTCCCAAATCAGTTTAATATTTTTACTACTGATTACAATTACCTTGTTGTACCTGATTTACAAGCATTTTTAGACCAATTTCCAGATTCGGCTATCTATAATCAGCTTTACGGTGGTATAAATGTAAATATCAGTGAAGAAGAACAACTCAAAGTCGCTGAAGAATATGAAAAATACTTACAAAAGTTTAATGCTCAATTAAACACTGAAGGTAGCTATGTGTATGGTAGCAATCTAGCAGATGCTAGTGCTCAAATGAGTGCCCTCTTTGGTGGTGTCTTCTTTATCGGTATTTTCCTATCCATTATCTTTATGGTCGGAACCGTTCTGATCATCTACTACAAACAAATTTCTGAAGGATATGAGGATCGTGAGCGCTTTATTATCTTGCAGAAAGTCGGTTTAGATCAAAAGCAAATCAAGCAAACAATCAACAAACAGATTTTAACAGTTTTCTTCCTTCCTTTGCTCTTTGCCTTTATACATCTCGCCTTTGCCTACCATATGCTTAGTCTGATTTTAAAAGTAATTGGTGTAATAGATACGAATATGATGTTGATTGTGACCTTGTCTATCTGCGCTATCTTCCTCATCGCCTATGTGCTGATTTTCATGATTACTTCAAGAAGTTATCGCAAGATTGTGCAAATGTAAAAAAGATACCTCGATATATACTGACCCCCAAAAGTTAGACAATTAATTTATCCAAAGGATTTAGTTCTGTATTGTACAGGGCTAAGTCTTTTTAGTTTGGCTTTGATTCGTTTGTTATAGAAAAATATAGTTAATAATTGCTTTATTAATTTTTTAAAGAACTGCAATTTCTAGTGAAATAACAATGTATTGCCAATTTCAAAATTTTGAGGTTGTATTCAATCATATTTGGAGAATATTAAAATATTTTTAAATTTTTATGATATAATCATGATAGTTAAATATTTTAGAGGAACCCGATAATGAGTGAAATAAAAAGTGTAACATCTTTAGCTGTTCAAAGAGCAACGGCGATTGCAAAAGCTACAGAAAGTCTTGCTAATCTTATAGCAATTGAAAAAGATAATCAGACAACTGTAGCGGGGAATGTAAAAGCTTCCTCTGCAATTGATTTAGCGCAAACTACTGCGAGTCAAATTGGTAATGTATTATCAGCGATGTCAACGAATATTCATAATCTTTCTTCAGCTTTTCATGCTATGGATCAGAAAGTAGCAAACCAATTGTCACGCATTGACGATGCTAGCACGAGGTTTACGTTAAATGGTTAATCGTGATATCATTAATTTAGAGTTATCACTCAAACAAAGAGAAGAATCTCTAAAAGTAAAGAAACGTCATCTATACATTGTACGAGATGAATATGATCAACTTACTAAAAAAAGTAAATTCTTTTTTAGTGAAGTTGCAGAGTTGATGAGTAAATCTGACGATAGTTATTATTTTAAAGATTTAGAATCACAACATCTCCAGGCATCGCAAAAACTTCAAACCTATTTTCAAGAACAGGAAGAGTTACTTAAACAGTCACAAAAACTATTAGAAGTTGATAAAGAACAATTGAAACAATTAGAAAGAGAGGTGAGAGAAAAAAATGGGGGTTGATATGTATTTATGGAAATCCAAGAATCAGGCAAGTAGTACATCAAGAGCACTACAGAATCAAAATCAAGCCTATCAATCTTTACAGAAGGCTCTTAATGATTTTTCATCAAACAGTGGAGATTTATCTGGTTTAGCTTATGATTCTGCAAAAGTTTATTGTAGTCAAATATTGATTCCATTAACAAAAGCTTGCATTTTATTAAATGAGGAAATAGAAAAAGCAACATTGAGTCTTCCGGATAAATTCATTAGTGAAGTGGATAGTGTAAGTTTAAGAGAAGATGAGTTGCGTCAAAAAATTGCGCAAGCACATAAAAGTATTGTTTACTATCAGAAACTACGAAACATGGAATATCGTGTGGAACAACCAGACTATTTTTTTATTAATAGTTTAACAGAACATATTGAGATTCAACAGAAAGTCAAACAAAAATTGGAGGATAAGCTTCAAAAACTTTTGACATTTCATAATTCATCATCAGGTCTTTTTTCAAATATAGATGGTCTTTATCAAGTAGTAAGGCAAGGGTTATCTCAAGCAAAAAGCTCTTGGAATGAAGAAACAAAAACATTTGTAATTCCACCTCAAGAGGAATTGATGTGGGTTAAACAGGTCCACGAGTCTTGGGGAAGACGATTGGACAAAGAAAAGTTGAAATCAGGAGAGGGATTAACAATAGAGGACATTGAAGCTTTACTTACCTATGCTCGGTCCCATCCAGAAGAGTTAGTTTCACCTGAGTTGATTCAGCAATTAAAAAGTGCATTAGAGTTAGTTCGAGAGAATTATGATAAAAATAGCACGCAGTTTGACTTACTTGCAACTATAATTGAGCAACTTGGAATAGGGGTTCAACGTTTTGGTGGTTTAGCTACTATTTTAGAAGGAATTAAAGGCCCTAGTACATTTGCTTTAAACGGAGCCTCAACTTCATTTGTTTTAGTTAAACAAACTGGTATAGGTCAAGCTTTGGTTCAAAAAGGTACAAATATAGCGAACTGGGGCAAATGGGGTGGCCGTTCCTTAATGGGAATTGGCTTTGGTCTTGGAATGTATGATGATATTGTTAACAAAGATAAAAGTATTGGTCAGGCAGTTGTGCATAATGGTTTGTCAACAGGGATTGGTTTTGGAGCTGCGGAGCTAACTACAGTAGCTTTAGGAGCATTTTTGGGAAGTAATCCTGTTGGTTGGGCTGCTGTTGGTGTAGCGACTGCATCATTTGCTATTGGAGTTGGAGTTACTTGGTTGTTTAATAAAGCCTATGAAAATAACTTTTTAGGGCTTAAAGATGGTTTAGACACTACAGGGGCATTTTTGGATGATGTAGGGAAAAACGTAGGTCAGGCAATATCAAATAGTGTTGAAAGTGCAAAAAATTGGGCCAGTGAGATGGTAAGTGATGTAGGAAATGCCATTTCAGGTGGGCTAAGTGCCCTTAACCCCTTTGACTAATGAGAAATGATGGAAAAAATTCGTTTTACTTATGGAAATTTTCGTTATTTAGTATTTGAATTCAATCATCAATACTATTTACTTGATAGAAGACCATGTCATTTGAGAGGATATCTTTTTCCATCTATAAATTGGCTTTTCTTTCAACATGTGTATCCCATTACATCGGATGAGTACTGTAAAATAAAAGAAAAAACTGGACGTGCTACAAAACTCACTGTTTCAGCTTCTCTCGGTGCTGGGCTGAGTATCTTTTTATATAATTGGTTACGGGTTAACAAGATTGATATCACTAAGTATTTTGAAACGAATCTTTCAAGTTTTACGAAAGTGGCACTCTTTTTAATGACTTTTCTTTTAACATATGTTCTGGTTGAATTATTTTACTATTCTCGGAAAAGAAGGATGGCCTTCTTGATAGGGCACGAACTTAGGCATTTACAATATTATAAAATTACGCCAGTAAAAATTGACTTTAAACAATTGCTAGGATTTATAGTGGTTATTGGTGGGCTAGCATTTTTTATGCCAATGTATTATTTCTACTCAGGTAACTTACTTTTTGGCTTAATGGCCAATGCAATCATCTTTCTATATTTGTCGGCTTCTAATGTTGCATTTGGAACTGAAAGCCATCACTTATATAAAATAAATGATAAAAAACTAAAATAAGATGTAGCCGATATCAAGATACTCCTCATAGCTTGGGAAAACTCATGTTTTCTTAGATTAGTAAGGATTAAAATGCAAAAAATAAAATTATATTATAAAGGGAATTTTCGATACCTATTATTTCATTATCAGGGGAAACAGTATCTATTAGATAGATCTCCTAAACATTTTCTCGGATATTTCTGTTTGCCTTTAAACTGGTATTTTTATCAGAAAGTTTATGCTATCTCAGATGAAGAACTTTTTAAAATCGAAGAAAAAAACTCTAAGGCGAGCAAATTTATCCTTCCAACATCATTAGCTGCAGGATTGGCAGTTTTTGTGAATGCCTGGGCTCGTATGAATCATATTGATTTATTTGCCAACTTTTATGTGAATTTTTCGATAGTAACTAGTTTGCTTTTAGTAGTTATTGGTTTATTATTGTCTTTTAGTTTGCTTCAGCTTTTATATTCTAAAAAGAAAAAAAGTTTGGAGGAATTACTTAATAGATCATTGGAACAATCTATTTATTTTAAGATAAAACCAGTAAATTCATCGCGTTTTTACGTAAAAATGCTTCTTTTACGAGTATGTTTCTTTGCTTTAGCTCTTATATTTGCCTTAGCTTTTATTTATATAAAAAATGTTGCCATGCTTTTGATAATGATTTTAACAATGTTCATTTCTCTAGCAACCATAAATGTTGCCTTTGCACCTGGAGAAGAACGGGAATATGAGATAGTTGATGTTTTATCAAAGTTGAAATAAAATGTTGTTTTACCTAAATTCAGTGCTATATTTTTTATATTATTGAGATTTATTATTTAAAAAAATAAAATTATTACTTAAATATCGAAAGGAAGAAAAGATTATGTTACCTATTGGAAGTATTGTTTATTTAAAAGATGGAACCCGTAAAATTATGATTCTTAATCGGGGAGCTTTCATTGACAATGATGGAGAAAAAGTAATTTTTGATTATTCAGGATGCATATACCCAGTAGGGCTTGATGCTGAACAAATTTTATATTTTAATAAAGAAAATATTGATAAAGTTCTTTTTAAAGGTTACAGTGATAACGAAGAGGAACGATATCAAGAACTTTATAGTCAGTGGCTCTTAGAAAATGAGAATAATTTTCAAAGGGGCAAGGTCGATTAATAGATTAGCTTCCGTTGAAGCGTTTATCTCTTATAATAGGAGTCGATTTGACATTATTGAGAATACTATCACTTTTAATGATTGATGTTATTGATTAAAATAATTGCAAATAAAGTAAATAACTTTCAACTATTCAGGCGGATGATTTTTTCTGGTAACGTTATAAAATCTTAGAAGACATCAAAACGTTATTAGAAAAACACACATTATAGAATCATTGTCTACGATTGTAGATATAATAAAAGAGAGAATCAAGTTTCTCTCTTTTATTATATCTAAGTAGATGTGAATCTTTTATTTTGTAGGTAGTGCAATTTCATTTAGATATTTCTTATATACTAAATGCTGAAAAGTTGTCCTAGCAGAAAGGTAACTCCCATAGTTAAGAGACCAATAGCAAGGTTCCGAATCATAGCTGTTTTGGTAGGTGCTTTTCCAAGTTTGGCACTAGTGTAACCAGTGAGAAGAAGGGCCACACCGACGATAAGGACGGTAGCAGGGATGCGGTATTCACTTGGGAAAATGGTAATTGAAAGCATTGGTGGTAAGCTACCAAGGAAAAAAGAAATAAAGCTAGAGATAGCAGCATGCCAAGGATTGGTAAACTCTTCATACTCAATCCCATATTTTTCCTCTACCAAAGCCTTGAGCGGATTTTTAAGAAAGGCCTTGTTGGTGAGAAGTTGGGCTGATGTTTCACACTCGCCATTTTGGATATAGGCAGCATAGAGAGATTTTTTAGCTAGTTCCATATCTTGGTCTAGCAAGAGTTGCTCACGCGCAACGGCTGCTTCCTCAGTATCTTTTTGAGTTGAAACGGACACATATTCTCCACCTGCCATCGAAAAGGCACCGGCCAAAATAGCCGCAAATCCTGATAAAAAGATAATCCATATATTGCTCGTAGCACTGGCAACCCCAATAACCACACCAGCGATGGAAATAATCCCATCATTAGCACCAAGAACACCCGCACGCAGGATATTTAAACGACCTGCAAAATTTGAATCGATTTCGTGATTTGTTTCTGACATACTATTCTCCTTTTTATCCAGTATAAAGGAAAGAGGTAATGAAATCAATCTTTTAAAAGTATCTGAAAAAAGTTGCACGATTTTAATTTTACGAGCTTTTTTAAAAGTTAGAAACACCACTAGCTAGTAGAGAAGGATAAAAGAGATGCAAAGCTGATAGACTCGTCCTTTTTCTAGTTATCTATGGTATAATAGGAGGTAGATTTACTAATCGGAGTAAGAAAGATTTTATGATTAAACTAGTAGCAACGGATATGGACGGAACCTTCCTAGATGAGAATGGACGTTTTGATATGGACCGCCTCAAGTCCCTTTTAGCTTCTTACAAGGAAAAAGGGATTTACTTTGCGGTGGCTTCGGGGCGGGGATTTTTGTCTCTAGAAAAATTATTTGCTGATGTTCGTGATGACATTATTTTCATCGCGGAAAATGGCAGTTTGGTAGAATATCAAGGTCAGGACTTGTATGAAGCGACCATGTCTCGTGAGTTTTATTTGACGACTTTTGAAAAACTGAAAACGTCACCTTATGTAGATATCAATAAACTGCTCTTGACGGGAAAAAAGGGTTCTTATGTGCTAGATACGGTTGATGAAACCTATTTGAAAGAGAGCCAGCATTATAATGAAAATATTCAAAAAGTAGCGAGTTTAGAAGATATTACAGATGCTATTTTCAAATTTACAACCAACTTCACAGAAGAAACGTTAGAAGCTGGAGAAGCTTGGGTAAACGAACATGTTCCTGGTGTTAAAGCGATGACAACTGGCTTTGAATCCATTGATATTGTTCTGGACTATGTCGATAAGGGTGTGGCCATTGTTGAATTAGCTAAAAAACTTGGCATCACAATGGATCAGGTCATGGCTTTTGGAGACAATCTAAATGACTTGCATATGATGCAGGTTGTGGGACATCCTGTGGCTCCTGAAAATGCGCGACCAGAAATTTTAGAATTAGCAGAAACTGTGATTGGTCACCATAAGGACCAGTCGGTTATAGCTTATATGGAGGGCTTATAATGGCAGATATAAAATTGATTGCATTGGACTTGGACGGGACTTTGTTAACTACTGATAAAAGATTGACGGATCGTACCAAGGCAACTTTGAAAGCTGCGCGTGATCGTGGTATCAAGGTCGTATTGACAACTGGCCGTCCTTTAAAAGCTATGGATTTCTTCCTCCATGAGCTAGGGACTGACGGTCAGGAAGATGAGTATACCATTACCTTTAATGGTGGTTTGGTTCAGAAAAATACAGGTGAAATCCTTGATAAAACAGTCTTTTCATATGATGATGTGGCACTCTTGTATGAAGAAACAGAGAAATTATCACTACCTCTTGATGCCATCTCAGAGGGAACTGTTTATCAAATCCAATCAGACCAAGAAAGTCTTTATGCCAAATTCAATCCAGCTTTGACTTTTGTACCAGTTGACTTTGAAGACCTGTCTAGTCAAATGACCTACAATAAATGCGTGACTGCCTTTACTCAAGAACCCTTGGATGCAGCCATTCAGAAGATTTCTCCAGAATTATTTGACCAATATGAAATCTTTAAATCACGTGAAATGTTGCTAGAGTGGTCACCAAAGAATGTTCACAAAGCAACAGGTTTAGCCAAACTAATCAGCCATCTGGGAATCGATCAAAGCCAAGTGATGGCCTGTGGTGATGAAGCCAATGACCTTTCTATGATTGAGTGGGCAGGGCTCGGTGTTGCCATGCAAAACGCTGTTCCTGAAGTCAAGGCAGTCGCAAATGTGGTAACTCCAATGACCAATGATGAAGAGGCTGTCGCCTGGGCTATCGAAGAATATGTGCTAAAGGAGAACTAAGATATGGGATTGTTTGACCGTCTATTCGGAAAAAAAGAAGAACCTAAAATCGAAGAAATTGTAAAAGAAGCTCTGGAAAATCTTGATTTGTCTGAAGATACTGATCCTGCCTTAACAGAAGCAGAGGTTGAAAGTTCTGAAGAAGCTCTGCTCCAAGAAGTGGACAATCAAGACACAGTTGAAGAGAGTCAGGATTCAGAGCCAACTGTAGAAGTTTCTAAAGAAGAAATAGAAGAATTTTCAAACTCAGAAGAAGTTGCAGTGGAAGAGAATACTGAGTTCGTAGAAACTGTCGAAGAAAATAATTCTGAAGTTCTTGAACCAGAAATTCCTCAAGAAGAAACTGTTCAGGAAAAATATGACCGCAGTCTTAAGAAAACTCGTACAGGCTTCGGTGCCCGCTTGAACGCCTTCTTTGCAAATTTCCGCTCTGTTGACGAAGAATTTTTCGAGGAACTGGAAGAACTGCTGATTATGAGTGACGTTGGTGTCCAAGTCGCTTCTAACTTAACGGAGGAGCTACGCTACGAAGCCAAGCTTGAAAATGCCAAGAAACCTGACGCCCTTCGCCGTGTCATCATTGAGAAATTGGTTGAGCTTTATGAAAAGGATGGCAATTACGATGAAAGTATCCACTTTCAAGAGGGCTTGACAGTCATGCTCTTTGTCGGGGTCAATGGTGTCGGGAAAACAACTTCTATCGGAAAACTCGCACACCGCTATAAACAAGCTGGTAAGAAGGTCATGTTGGTTGCGGCAGATACCTTCCGTGCAGGGGCAGTAGCTCAGCTAGCTGAATGGGGTCGACGAGTAGATGTTCCAGTAGTGACTGGACCTGAAAAAGCTGATCCAGCTAGTGTAGTCTTTGATGGCATGGAACGTGCTGTAGCTGAAGGTATTGATATTCTTATGATTGATACCGCTGGTCGTCTGCAAAACAAGGACAACCTCATGGCTGAGTTGGAAAAAATTGGTCGCATCATCAAACGTGTTGTGCCAGAAGCACCCCATGAAACCTTCTTGGCTCTTGATGCATCAACAGGTCAAAACGCTCTTGTGCAGGCCAAAGAATTTTCAAAAATTACACCATTAACGGGAATTGTCTTGACTAAGATTGATGGAACTGCCCGAGGTGGTGTTGTTTTAGCCATCCGTGAAGAACTCAATATTCCTGTAAAATTGATTGGTTTTGGTGAAAAAATCGATGATATTGGAGAGTTTAACTCAGAAAACTTTATGAAAGGTCTCTTAGAAGGCTTACTCTAATCAGAAGCAAAAATCCTGCAAGGCACAAACTTGCAGGATCTTTTTTTATTCTAAACGACCATCTTCACGATAGGCAATATCTGGTTGCCAAGTCCATTTGGCACCGAATTGTTCAAGTAAGTCAAAGCTTGCTTGAGGTCCCATGCTTCCAGCTTTATAGTCATGAAGTGGGGCACCATTTTCAGCCCAGAGCTCTTCGATACGGTCAATCAATTTCCATGACGCACCAACCTCATCCCAGTGGCTAAAGTTAGTTGAGTTGTTATTTAAGACGTCATAAATCAATTTTTCGTATGGTTCTGGAGAAGCACCAGTTGCGGTCGCATCTGTACGGTAATCAAGTGAGTTAGGAGCCAAGTTGAACTCTTCCCCTACTTGTTTCCCATTTAGGCTAAGAGAGAAGCCTTCTGTTGGTTGGATATAGATGGTCAAAATGTTAGGAGCAAGTGGCTCACCAAAGATAGAGTCCATTTGTTTAAAGACGATGTTGACATGAGTTCCTTTTTCAGTCAGACGTTTACCAGTACGGAAAAAGAAAGGAACACCACGGAATCGATCGCTGTTTACAAAGAAGGCACCAGATGCAAAGGTTTCAGTTGTAGATTCTGGATTCACATTTGGCTCACTACGATAAGAGATGTATTTCATGCCATCAATCTTACCAGAGCGGTATTGACCACGGATAAAGTGCTCTTTAAGTTCTTCATCAGTTGGATGATAGAGGTTTTTAAAGACCTTAATCTTTTCAGAACGAATCTCGTCCTTTGTGAAGCTTGCTGGCTTGTCCATGGCAAGGAGGGAAAGCAGTTGCAAAGTGTGGTTCTGTACCATGTCACGGAGGGCACCAGATTGGTCATAGTAGCCACCACGTTCTTCTACACCTAAGCGCTCCGCAAAGGTAATTTGAACATTGTCGATAAAGTCCTTGTTCCAAACATTTTCAAAAATCAAGTTTGCAAAGCGAACTGCAAAGATACTTTGGATCATTTCCTTACCAAGATAATGGTCGATACGGAAAATTTGTTCTTCGTCAAATGTTGCTAGGAGCTCGTCATTCAACTTGCTTGCAGTTGCGTAATCTGTACCAAATGGTTTTTCAACGATTAAACGTTCAAAACCTTTACCATCCACAATGTTTTCAGACTTGAGGTGTTTGGCAATGGTTCCAAAGAACTGAGGTGCCATAGACAAGAAGAAGAGCTTGTTGTGTTCAGCTTGGTACTTGTCATTTAGTTCAGCCTGCAATTGACGCAAAGCAATGTAGTGTTCTGTATCGTTGACATCATGACTTTGATAGTAGAAGTGACTAGCGAACTCTTGAGCCTGTTCGGTACTATCTGCCAAATCAAGGATTGATTCGACTACAACAGATTCAAAATATTCCTTGCTCCAAGGACGACGAGCAGTTCCAATGACTGCAAAGTGCTCGGAAAGATTGCCGGATTTATATAGTCTAAAAAGGGAAGGGTAGAGCTTGCGTTTAGCCAGGTCTCCACTCGCACCGAAAATTGTAACAATAACCTTAGATGACATCTAGCTACCTAATTTCTATTTTTATTCCTAGTCTTGCTAGGTATGAGGAAATCTCATTTCATAAATTTAATTCTAACATAATTTTCCGAAAAATCAAAAAATCCAATACGAGATAGAAAAAAACTGCAAGGAAATCCTTACAGTTTGCGTTTAGACGTTTAATACCTTGTCCAAGAACTCTTTCAGACGTGGGTGTTGTGGGTTATCAAAGATTTGATCAGGTGTTCCGTCTTCAAGGAATTCACCGTCTGCAGTAAAGATAACGCGGTTAGCAACCTGACGGGCAAATCCCATCTCATGGGTTACGATAATCATGGTCATACCTTGCTCAGCCAATTCCTTCATAACGTTTAATACGTCTCCGACCATCTCAGGGTCAAGGGCAGAAGTTGGTTCATCAAAGAGCATGATGTCTGGATTCATTGCTAGTCCACGAGCGATAGCCACACGTTGTTTTTGACCACCTGATAGGCTATCTGGATTAGCATTAGCTTTATCTGCTAGCCCAACCTTCTCAAGCAACTCCATTCCCAATTTCTCAGCTTCTTCCTTAGTCATCAACTTGTGCTCAATTGGAGCAAAAGTAATGTTGTCCAAAACAGACATATGTGGGAAGAGGTTGAAGTGTTGGAAAACCATTCCGATATTTTCACGGACGTGGTCAACGTTGGTTGTTTTTTCAGTTAAGTCATAACCGTTCACAGTGATGTGACCACTCGTAACTTCTTCTAAAAGATTAAGGCTACGGAGGAAAGTTGACTTACCAGAACCTGAAGGACCAATGATACAAACGACATCTCCTTCATAGAACTTAGTCGTGATTCCTTTTAAAACCTCATTTTTTCCATAGTGCTTGTGTAAATCATTTACATCAATTTTTAATTTTGCCATTAACGAATCCTCTTTTCTAAGCGTTTCGCTAGTCTAGTCAAAAGTGTGATAATTACAAGATAGAAGATAGCAAGGATTGCATACATCTTGAAACTTTGGTAGTTACGGGCAATGATAATCTTACCAGTTTGGAAGAGTTCAACCAAACCGATAGCAGATACGATGGTTGTATCTTTAAGTGCGATAACGAATTGGTTAACAAAGTTTGGCAACATCAATTTAGTTGCTTGTGGAAGGATAATCTTACGCATGGTTTTTCCATAAGAGATCCCCAAGCTTCGGCTGGCTTCCATTTGGCCAACTGGAACGGCCTGAATACCACCACGAACGATCTCAGCGATATAAGCAGCTGCATTGAGCGATAGGGCAATGGTACCAGCTACGAAGTCGTTAATTGGGCTTTGTTGGCCTGTGATAGACTCGATGAAGTTTGGAATTCCCCAGAAGATGAAGGCTGCAAGAATCATCAATGGAATACCACGGATAACGTCAACGAAAATCTCAGAAATCACACGAAGAGATTTGTATGGGCTAACGCTAAACATACCGAAGATAATCCCGATAACAATGGCAATAGCAAATGAGATAAGAGCTAGAGCAAGAGTGATACCAAGCCCACTAAGGAGTTGTTTATAGTTGTTTTGAAGCAAGCCCCAGATAGTTGTTTCATCAACAGTGCTTGTTGAAGTAGATGAAGATTCGCTAGCTAGGTATTTATCAAGAATCTTTTGGAATTCTCCGTTTGCTTTAAGGTTTGCAAGTCCGTTATTGAACATTTCAATCAATTCTGGATTTGCTCCTTTTTTAACGGCAAAGGCTGTTTCACCGATTGGAGTTCCAGCGATTGGAGTTTTCAATTTTTGTCCTTGACTGATAGAATATTTGAGAACAGGTTCATCATCCATAACGGCATCGATAGCTCCAGTATTTAAACTGTCATACATTGAAGAACCATCAGCAAAGGTTTTGATTTTGTAACCGTATTTGCTTTGATTTTCTGTTAGGAAGGTTTGAGAGGCAGTTCCGTTTTTAACACCAACTGTCTTTCCTTTCAAATCCTCATAAGAAGCAATGGTGCTTGATTCTTTGACACCAAGAATTGTATTGGCAGTGTAGTAGGATTCTGAGAAGTCAAAAGTTGCCTTACGAGCATCTGTGACAGACATACCAGCAATGATACCATCAGCTTGACCAGCTTGAACAGCGCTGATAGCAGCATCAAAACCAGGGTTGGTGATTTCAATTTCGAAACCTTGGTCTTTAGCGATGGCCTTAATCAAGTCCATATCAATACCAGTAAATTGGTTGCTTGAGTTTTGGAACACAAAAGGCGCAAAAGAAGAATCGCTGGCAATGATGTATTTAGCTTTAACAGGAGTTGCTTTTAGACCAGCTGCAGTCGTTGTAGTTGGCACTGCTGAAGATGATGAAGCAGTCCATTTCTTGATGATTTTATCAAGACTACCATCTTTTTTCATTTCAGCCAAGGCTTGGTTAAATTCAGTAACCAGATGCTCGTATTTGCTTCCTTTTTTAACACCGAAAGCAAAACTACCTACAGCTTCCCCATCCATTTCAATATGGAGGTCTTGACCTTGGTTGATGGCATATTCGATAACAGGTTTATCATCCATCATAGCATCGATAGCACCAGCACTCAAGCTGTTGTTCATCAAATCACCAGTGTCAAATGTTTTAATACTAAAGCCGTATTTGTCCTTGATTGTTTCAAGGAAACGTTGAGCGGCAGTTCCATTTTTAACACCAACAGTTTTACCTTTTAATTGGTCATACTGACTAATCTTGTGTGCCTTAGTAGTGGCAATGACAACTTTTGTATCATAGTAAGTATCAGACATGGTAAAAACTTTTTCTCGTTCTACAGTTTTTGTCATTCCAGCCATGATAGCGTCAGCTTGACCAGCTTGAACCGCATTTACTGCTGCGTCAAAACCAGGATAAGACATCTGAATGTTCCATCCTTTAATCTCAGCGACTTTGTTGATAATGTCAACATCAATTCCTTTATAAGTTTGATCTGAATCTTTAAACTCAAAAGGTGCATAGGCGGTATCAGACACAATCTTAATCGTCTCTGCTTTTGCAATACCTAATGAGAAAATTGGGAATAAAATTAGCAAAAATGCTAGAAATTTTTTCTTCATTTTTAGTCTCCTTTTCCGAATATTTTCCCATTATATCAGAAAAAACTAAAAAATGCAAATTTAGGGACTTTTATGTTAGAAGATATAACATAAAAACCCTTTATTTCTTTCTTGAACTGCTACCACAAAGTGCTATAATAATAGTATATAATAGAAGAAAAGAGGACGGAGATATGAAGAACAAAAGAATTTTTAAAGACTTCCAAGCTTCTCAAATGCGGTTAAACCTCTACACAAGCCCCTTGTTAGCCTTTGTTTTTGTCTTCATAGGGGAGTTTGTGGCTTTTACTTTGTATGGTATTAGCTTGTTAGCTCTCATCGGACTTGCTTGAAATTTTGGAGAGGCTGGTCAAAATCTTGCAAGCTACTTCCAAAACTTGCTGGCGAGCTTGACGGATAAAACAAGTGACTTTCGTTTAATTTTAGAATTGCTGTCCTTTGGTTTTGTTCTCAACACTGTATTCAGATGGACTAGAAAAGTTGAGAAAAGACCTATTCGAACCTTGGGATTTTATAGAGAAAATTTCCTCAGCAGTCTTCTGAAAGGTTTTGGGCTAGGTCTGGCACTTTATCTTCTTACTTTGTTAGGTTTAGTGGCCTTGGGGCAGTATCATTTTGAGTCTATTCACTTGAATCCTTACTCGCTTGTCTTTGTTGTCTTTACTATCCCATTTTGGATTTTACAGGGGACAGCAGAAGAAGTGGTTTCCCGTGCATGGCTCCTTCCTCAATTGGCATCAAGAACTAATTTAAAACTTGCTGTTCTTATATCTAGCCTATTCTTTACCCTGCTTCATATGGGGAATTCTGGTCTAACACCTCTATCTCTAATGAATCTCTTCTTATTCGGAGTTGCCATGTCACTTTACCTCCTCAAAACAGATACAGTTTGGGGTGTTGCAGGTATTCATGGTGCTTGGAATTTTGCTCAGGGAAATCTCTTTGGGATTTTAGTTAGTGGTCAACCATCAGGAACGTCTTTGATGACCTTTTTACCACAAGGCAATCAAGCTTGGCTATCAGGAGGATCTTTTGGGATAGAAGGTTCTATCATGACAAGTTTAGTCTTGTTACTTTTGATTGTCTATCTCGCCTATCAATTAAAGAAAGAAAATGAAAGGATGTGACTTAGGTCCGTCCTTTTCTTCGTGAAAATGCTACAAGTATGCTAAAATAGGAATAGCACATTGAGAGAGGATTCTTATGATCAATCGTATTACAGATAATCAATTTAAACTAGTATCAAAATATCAACCATCAGGAGATCAACCCCAAGCTATCGAGCAGTTGGTTGATAATATCGAGGGTGGAGAAAAAGCTCAGATTCTGATGGGGGCGACTGGAACAGGGAAGACCTATACCATGAGTCAAGTCATTTCCAAAGTCAATAAACCAACTCTGGTTATTGCCCACAATAAAACTCTAGCAGGACAGCTCTATGGGGAATTTAAGGAATTTTTCCCTGAAAATGCAGTTGAGTACTTCGTATCCTACTATGACTATTACCAACCTGAGGCCTATGTCCCTTCTAGCGATACCTATATTGAAAAGGATAGCTCTGTCAATGATGAGATTGACAAACTTCGACACTCAGCGACTTCAGCCCTTCTGGAGCGTAATGATGTTATTGTCGTTGCCTCAGTCTCTTGTATCTATGGTTTGGGTTCGCCCAAGGAATACGCTGATAGTGTCGTTAGTCTCCGTCCAGGTCTTGAAATTTCTCGTGATAAACTCTTAAATGACTTGGTGGATATCCAGTTTGAGCGAAATGATATTGATTTCCAACGCGGAAGGTTTCGAGTTCGTGGGGATGTGGTAGAGATTTTCCCAGCTTCCCGTGATGAACACGCTTTTCGAGTAGAATTTTTCGGAGACGAGATTGACCGTATCCGTGAGGTTGAAGCTTTGACTGGTCAGGTATTGGGGGAAGTGGATCATTTGGCAATTTTCCCTGCAACACACTTTGTGACCAATGACGACCATATGGAAGTTGCTATAGCCAAGATTCAGGCGGAGTTGGAAGAGCAGTTAGCAGTCTTTGAAAAGGAAGGTAAATTGCTGGAAGCACAACGCTTGAAACAGCGGACAGAGTATGATATTGAGATGTTACGTGAGATGGGCTATACCAACGGGGTTGAGAACTATTCACGTCACATGGATGGACGGAGTGAGGGTGAGCCTCCTTATACGCTCTTAGATTTCTTCCCAGATGATTTCTTGATTATGATTGATGAGAGTCACATGACCATGGGGCAGATCAAGGGCATGTACAATGGAGACCGCTCTCGTAAGGAAATGCTGGTTAATTATGGTTTCCGTTTGCCGTCTGCTCTTGACAATCGTCCTCTCCGTCGTGAGGAGTTTGAAAGTCATGTGCACCAGATTGTTTACGTTTCAGCGACACCTGGTGACTATGAAAATGAACAGACTGAGACAGTGATTGAGCAAATTATTCGTCCAACAGGTCTTTTGGATCCTGAGGTGGAAGTACGACCAACCATGGGACAGATTGATGACCTATTAGGTGAAATCAATGCCCGTGTCGAAAAGAACGAACGAACCTTTATTACCACTTTGACTAAGAAAATGGCAGAGGATTTGACCGACTATTTCAAGGAAATGGGTATCAAGGTCAAATACATGCACTCGGATATCAAGACCTTGGAACGGACAGAGATTATCCGTGACCTGCGCTTGGGTGTCTTTGATGTCTTGGTCGGAATCAATCTCCTTCGTGAAGGGATTGACGTTCCGGAAGTAAGCTTGGTTGCCATTCTCGATGCTGACAAGGAAGGTTTCCTACGTAACGAGCGCGGTTTAATCCAGACTATTGGACGTGCTGCCCGTAACAGCGAAGGCCATGTCATCATGTATGCGGACACCGTGACTCAGTCTATGCAACGTGCTATCGATGAAACTGCCCGCCGTCGCAAAATCCAGATGGCTTATAATGAAGAACACGGTATTGTGCCTCAGACAATCAAGAAAGAAATCCGTGACCTGATTGCTGTGACCAAGGTAGTTGCTAAGGAAGAGGACAAGGAAGTCGATATCAATAGCCTAAACAAACAAGAACGCAAAGAACTCGTCAAGAAACTAGAAAAACAAATGCAAGAAGCTGTCGAAGTGCTTGACTTTGAACTAGCAGCACAGATTCGTGATATGATGCTGGAAGTTAAGGCGTTGGATTAGGGGAATTTTATGAATATTTTAGTTATTAATGGACATCCTGATAAAGAAAGTTACTGCCAAGCAATTTTTCAAACGATTGTAGAAAATATAGACTCAAAGAGACATGAACTTGAAATGATTAATCTTAATGAGGAAGAGTTTGATCCTGTTTTACGTTATGGTTATAGACAAAGGATGGAGGACGATCCGTTTATTCTACGATCTCAGGAATTAATTCAGTGGCAGATCATTTAATTTTTGTTTATCCTATTTGGTGGAGTAGTATGCCTAGTCTATTGAAGGGCTGGATTGATCGTGTTTTTACGCCAGGCATTGCATACTCCGCAAATAATCGAGGAAGCTTTATTTTGAACTACTTGAGAGGTAAACAGTTCAAAAAATTACTAAAAGGAAAAACAGCTAGTATCTATGCAACATCTATGGCACCAACTTGGTGGTACAAAGTATTTTCTGGTCCGATTAATATTCCAGACAGTTATGGAATATCAGTATTAAAGAATGCTGTCCTGAATCATTGCGGTATCAAAACAAAGAGGGTTTCAATCTTAGGAGAGTTAGGACGTGAAGTGAATACAAGTTCAACAAGAGAAAAATTTCTACAAAAAGTAGCAAAGGAAGTCAGACTGTTGGATTAAGGAGAAGAAAATAAATGACGGTTGTTATCAAATCAATGGAAACTCCTGAAGAGATAGAAAGTAAATCTCTCGTTCACTGGAAAGCGTGGA